>JAYUGN010000297.1:0-3326 GCA_043767605.1 Gammaproteobacteria bacterium | reverse complement strand
GGCGCATTGGGCTTGCGGAGCGAATCAAGCGCAGCCGGACTGGAACCCGGAGGGCGCCGCAAGAGACGAGCGCAGCCTTGGCGGAGCGAGGCCGAGCGGCGGTCCGGCGAGCCATCGCGAAGCAAGCCCAATGCGCCGCGCGCTAAGCACGCTTACCGATGCAGAGCGGTGGGTACTCGAGCGACCAGCGAGAGCGTGCCGGGCGATCAGCCCTTCGGCTGCACGATGCGCAGGTAAGGCTTCAGCGTCTTGAAGCCCTGCGGGAACAGCTTCTTCGCCTCGTCGTCCTTGATGGACGTGGGGATGATCGCCGGATCGCCCGGCCTCCAGTCCGCCGGCGTCGCCAGCTTCTGCTTCGCATTGAGCTGCAGCGAGTCGATCACGCGCAGGATCTCGTCGAAGTTGCGGCCCGCGCTCATCGGGTAGACGAGGATCAGCTTGATCTTCTTGTCCGGGTCGATCACGAACACGTTGCGCACGGTCTGGTTGTCGGCCGCGGTGCGGGCGGCTGCGGCACCGCCGGCGGCGGCAGGCAGCATGCCGTACAGCTTCGCGACCTTGAGCTCGGGGTCACCGATCATCGGGAAATTCACCTTCGAGCCCTGCGTCTCCTCGATGTCCCTGGCCCAGCGTTCGTGGTCATCGGTCGCATCGACCGACAGGCCGATGACCTTGACGCCGCGCTTGTCGAACTCGGGCTTGAGCCGCGCCACGGTGCCGAGCTCGGTCGTGCAGACCGGCGTGAAGTCCTTCGGGTGGCTGAACAGCACGCCCCAGGAAGTGCCGAGCCACTCGTGGAACCGGATCTTGCCGGCGGTGGTTTCAGCCTCGAAGTCGGGCGAGGTCTCGAACATTTGCAGTGACATGTTTCCTCTCCAGCCGAAACGGGGTGTCATCATAAATCAGGGACAGGGCTCCATTAATCTTCAAGCTGAATGGAGGCTGTCCCTATTTTTGGTCCCTATTTTTGGCGGGTTTTGTAAAGGAAGCGCCCGGCGAGCCCGAACGCCGCCGCCGCAAGACCGCCGATGAAGCCGCACCAGATTCCCGCGGGCCCGATGCCGGCGGCGTAGGCCAGCCCCCAGGCCATGGGGAATCCCACTGCCCAGTAGGCCAGCAGCGTGACGAGCATCGGGCCGCGCGTGTCCTTGAGGCCGCGCAGCGCGCCGCTGGCGGTGACCTGCAGGCAATCGAACAACTGGAACAGCGCGGCGAAACGCAGGAACACGAGCGCCAGCGGCGTGATCACGGGGTCCGAGGTGTAAAGCCGGGCGATCGCTTCCGGCACAAAGCCGATGGTCGCGGCGGAGAGCAGCGCAAAGCACAGCCCCAGGCCCATGCCAATCTGGCCGGCGAGCCGCGCGGCGGCCGCGCGGCCCGCGCCCGCCGCCTGGCCGACGCGCACGGTCGTCGCCATCCCGAGGCCCATCGGCACCATGAACACCACCGAGGCAACGTTGATCGCGATCTGGTGCGCGGCAACCTGGCTTTCGCCGAAGCGCGCCATCATCAGCGCGGCCACGCCGAACAGGCTGCCTTCCGCCATGAAGATGAAGGAGATCGGCAGGCCGACGCGCAGCACCTCGAGCAGTTCCGGCGTGAAGCGCGGCCACTGCCGGTACAGCCGCAGCTCGCGCAGCCGCGGCAGGAATTCCAGCTGGGCGGCGTAGATGAAGGCCATCACGGCCGTCGACACCACCGTGCTCCAGCCGCAGCCGACCACGCCGAGCAGTGGCGCGCCGAAGCGCCCGTCCACCAAGGCGAAGTTGCCGGCGACCTTCACCGCAAGGCCGCACAGCCCGGTGAACAGGATCGGCCGGCTGTAGCCTTGGCCCTCGATGAAATTGCGCTGCGCGAAGCACAGGCTGAAGGCGAAGGCGGAAATGCTCTCGGCGTGGATGTACTGCACGGAAAGATCCGTGGTCTCCGCGGGCAGCCCGAGCAACTCGATCACTGGCCGCGCGATGAGCCTTATCACTAACACCCACACCACGCCGAGCACCGCGGCCAGCACCAGCGCCTGCCGCGCAAAGCCGCCGATCTGTGCGCGGCCCTGCCCGGCGCCGACGCGCTGCGCGACGATCGGCGAGATGGCCGTGAAGATCCCGAGGAAGCCCATGAACGGGATGATCCAGACGTTGTGGCCGACCGCAATGGCGGCCAGCGCCATCGGCGAGATGTGGCCGGCCATCAGCGTGTCGATCACGCCGAAGCCCATGAACGAGAGTTGCGCCAGCACCAGCGGGCCGGCCAGGCGCAGGTTCGCGAGGGTCTCCGCCCGTTGGTCGGCTGTCACGAATGGCTTCATGGGAACGGGACTATAGTCGTCGCCCGCTCGCTGCGAGGACAAGCCGATGGGAATTGCCGCATCCGTCCGCGAATATCTCGACGAAGCCGGCGTGCGCTACGAGCTGGTCCATCACGCCTACTCACCCAACAGCCGCAAGGCGGCCGACGCCGCCGACGTACATCCCGACCAGCTCGCCAAGCCCGTGCTGCTCAACGACGAGCGCGGCTTCGTGATGGCCATCGTGCCCGCCAGCCGGCGGGTCGAGTTGCCGAAGCTCTCCCAGCGCCTCGGCCGGCACCTGAACCTCGCCTCCGAGCGCGATGTCTGCGATGTCTTTTCCGATTGCCGGCGCGGCGCGGTGCCGGCCGTGGGCCAGGCCTACGGCGTCGAAGTGATCTGGGACGATTGCCTCGCCTCCTGCGCCGACGTCTACTTTGAAGCGGGCGACCACACCGACCTGGTGCACATGAGCGGCAAGGAATTCACCTTCCTGATGAGCCGCAAGCCGCACGGCACAATCAGTCGGCCCGCTTTGTAGGATGCGGCCGGACGTCGGGGTCGGAGTCAGCCGGCGCGGCGCTGACTCTGGCACGCCGTTGGTCGGCTGACTCCGACCCCTCTTAGCTGCCAGCGAGGAGCCGCGCGTTGCCGCCGACAGCGGAGGTGTTGATCGTCAGCGTGCGCTCGGTGACGAAGCGCTGCAGGTAATGCGGTCCGCCGGCCTTCGGCCCGGTGCCCGACAGGCCCTCGCCACCGAAGGGCTGCACGCCGACCACCGCGCCGATCATGTTGCGGTTGATGTAGCAATTGCCGACGCGCGCCACCGACTGCACGCGGCGCCAGGTGGATTCGATGCGGCTGTGCACGCCGAGCGTCAGGCCGTAACGGCTGGCATTGATCTGCTCGACCACGCGTTCCAGCGCCTTGGCCGAGTAGTGATCACGTGCAGCATCGCGCCGAAATTCTCGCGCTTGAGCTGCGCCAGAGCCTCGATCTCGACCGCGGTGGGCGCGAAGTAAGTGCCGTGCCGGCAACC
>JAYUGN010000296.1:0-3343 GCA_043767605.1 Gammaproteobacteria bacterium | reverse complement strand
CGGTCCACGATGCGGACCTGGTCGCCGGCCGGCGCCGCGCAGGTGGCGCGCAGCGCGGGCAGCGGATTGAAGGGATGCGAGGCCGGCGGCGCGATCGGGATGCCCTTTTGCCGCGCCTTGCGCAGCACGTTCCACAGCATCCAGCGCGATTTCGCCGGCACCTCCGCCGGGCCGACCTGGCCGTAATGCGAGAGCATCGCGCCGAAAACCACCGGTACCGGCCTCAGCTCCAGGCCATGCTTGCGCGCGAGCGCCGGCGCCTCGTGCCACGCCAGGTACGCGTTGTGCGAGAGGTAGTCGAGAAAGAAATACAGCTTGCCCGGCTCGGCGTAGGCACTCATGCGGCTAGGATAGCGGCAGCAGCACATGAAGCGGGAAGCGCCTGAGCCGCTACTCCGCGGCGTCCGCTCCCGCCGGCTCGCCGGGCTCCCGCATCAGCCACTCCCCGCTCGCGCCGCCGCGGGCACCGAGCGAGGCGAAATCGAACAGGCTTGCATCCGCCAGTTGCGATGGTGCGACATTGCCGAGCGCCGCGAAAATCTGCTCGAGCCGCGCCGGGTGCTCCTGCTCCCAGGCTTCCATCATCTTGCGCACCTGTTTGCGCTGCAGGTGCTCCTGGCTGCCGCAGAGGTTGCAGGGAATGATCGGGAACTGCTTGAGCGCCGCGTAGGCCGCGATGTCGCGCTCGCGGCAATACGCCAGCGGCCGGATCAGGATGTTGCTGCCGTCATCGGACTTGAGCTTCGGCGGCATCGCCGCGAGCCGGCCACCGTGGAACAAGTTCAGGAAGAACGTGGCGACGATATCGTCCTGGTGGTGGCCCAGCGCGATGCGGGTGCAGCCGTTCTCGCGCGCGTACCGGTACAGCGCACCGCGGCGCAAGCGCGAGCACAGGCCGCAGGTGGTCTTGCCCTCGGGGATCACGCGCTTGACCACCGAGTAGGTGTCCTGCTCGATCACGTGGAACGGCACGCCGATCGAGCGGCAATAATCGGGAATCACCTGCTCGGGGAAGCCCGGCTGCTTCTGGTCGAGGTTGACCGCGAGGATCTCGAAATCCACCGGCGCCGCTTCGCGCAACTGCATCAGGATGTCGAGCAGCGTCCACGAATCCTTGCCGCCGGAGAGGCAGACCATCACGCGGTCGCCCTCCTCGATCATGTTGTAGGCCTGGATCGCCTTGCCGACGTTGCGGCGCAGGCGCTTGGCCAGCTTGTTGCCTTCCAGTCGCGCGCCCACCCGCCTGGGTCTGGCGTCGAGCAGCGGGATCGAAGTGACGGACATGGGCCTGCGCGGCGAAAACGGGCCGCGATTGTATCCTCAGGGCCCGATGACTTCGCGCTGGTAGATGCGCCGCTCGTCGTTCTTGAACAAGCCGAAGGTCGCGACGCCCACCGGGTCGTTGTTCCACAGCGTGTCCACGTCGGCGTTGTCCACCTGCAGCCAGGGCAGCTTGCCGGAAATCAGCGCGGTGAGGTTCACCTCCTCGGTCACGTTCGCGCCGGCGAGCAGCGGCGCATCCAGCGTCAGCATCGCCTGGCCCTTGGTCCACGCACTGAGCGCACTGGCGGTCACGGTGCTCGCCACGATCTGCGGGCTGATCGAGATGTCGTCCTTGACCAGCAGGTTGCCGGTGCAGCCGGCGGCGGCGGTGCCATCGTCGAGCAGGTTGCGCGCAAAGCCGGTGCCGCCGCTCACCGTCGCGAAATATTCCGTGCGCAGCGGCACCCGCAGCGGCAACCGCTCGGAGCCGTGCGCGCTCTCGATGACCAGCCGGCCGTAGCGCACCTGGTTGTAATCCAGGCCGGAGACGCCGCCGACCGCGAAAGGAATGCCGTTGCCCACCGTCGCCGTGCCGAACCCGCGCGCGCCACCGAAGTCCACGCCGTCCGTCTCGCTGATACTGAGCACGATCGTTACGTCAGCATTGAACGTCACGGCCGGCGTCGCGCCCCGGGTGAAGGCATAGCCGGACGCCGGCGGCGGGACCACCACCGTGTACAGCGTCACGCCGCTGCCCTGGTTCACCGCGGTGTTGTTGGGAATCGGCACGCGGGTTTGGTCGAAGGTGCCGGCCACCGCGGCGTAAGTGGACTGCGGGTTGACCGTCAGCTTGTACAGCGTGCCGTCGTAGTTGGCGGTGGTGGTGCCGCCCGCTTCGACCGCGGTGATGTGCGCGGTCGGCGTCGCCTCGAACTTGAAGGGCTGGCCCGCATACGTGAACGGCGTCGAGCCGCCGGCGCAGCCGGGCACGAAATTCGCGGCGACCACGGGCGTGAAGCTGAAGTGGTCGGGCACGAAGCGGCCGACATTCACGTAGGACGGCCCGATTTCGAGGTTGCCCTGGCTGGTGTCATCGGCATCCACGTTTGCAAACGTCGTGTCCACCAGCGCCAGGCGGGCGGCGCCGGCCTCCAGGTACTTGGCGACGTTCGAGGTGATCGTGCCGCCGGCGCTGCTCCACGACGACACACTTGCGGAGCCCAGGTTGGTGCCGAGCAGGCTCGAGCTGGCCACCGAATCGATCGTGGGCGATCCCGAGTAGTTTGCAGTGACGAGGTCGGCGGCGTTGTAGGCCGTGGCGCGGATCGTGAACGGCTCACCGGCGTGATGCACCGGCGTGGTCGTCGCGGTGAAGCCGCTGGTGGCCAGCGCAATGGCGGTGCCAGCGGTGTCGGCGTCGTTGTGGCTGACCAGGATGTTGCCGAAATAGCTGGGCCTGATCGCAAAGTTGTCGGTCGAGCAGCCGGTGACCGCGAGATCGCTGTCCGTGATCTTGAGCCGCGCGTTCGCCAGCGCCTCGGCGTAGGTAAAGGGGAAGGGCTTGCGCCCGGCGTCGATCGCCACGAAGGCGATGTTCGTACCCAGCGTCATGACCGTGGTCCAGCCCGCATCGCAGTTGGTGCCACCGACGAGGACGCCGGTGGTGTTGCTCGCATCGAGCAGCTCGACCGAGACGTGCGTGCCCGTGTACGTCACCAGTGGCGCCCCGCCGCTGAGGGCAACCAGGTCCACGGTTGCGGCGCTGCCGGCGATCTTGGTCTGGATCTGGCCGCTGGCGGCATTGGCACCGGTGTCCACCGCGTTGAACTCGCCCGGCGTGGTCGCGGGGTTGTTGACGAAGATCAGGACGATGTCGTCCCAGGAGAAGTCGTCGTAATTGCTGCCCGAGACGATCTTGGACTGCACCGTCAGCGTGTGGCTGCCCGTCGTGACGGGCACGCTGGTCGCGAGGCTTGCGGGGCTGCCGTTGGTGGAAAGCGTGGCGATCTGCACTCCGTCGAGCAGCACGGGATTGTTGGTGTTGACGTCCCGCGAACGCCAGAAGCGCACTTCCGACAAC
>JAYUGN010000295.1:0-9499 GCA_043767605.1 Gammaproteobacteria bacterium | reverse complement strand
GCAGCCGCTTCATCGGCCGCGAGGAAGAAATGTCCTGCCTGCACGCCGCGCTGGAGCGTGCGAGGGGCGGTGAAGGGCAGGTCATCGCCGTGATCGGCAATGCCGGCATCGGCAAGAGCCGCCTGTGCCACGAGTTCACCGAGGCCTGCCAGCGCGCCGGCGTTGCCGTGCACCGCTGCACCGGCGTGCCGTATGCCAGCGCGCTGCCGCTGTATCCCGTGCAGAACCTGCTGAAGAGCCGGCTACGCCTGCCGGAACGCTGCACCGCCGAAGAAACGCGCCGGCTGGTCGCCGGCACTTTCCTGCTGGCCGATCCGGCCAATGCCGCGGTGCTGCCGGCGATCCTGGATTTCCTCGGCGTGGGCGACAACGCGGCACGCGCGCCGGATGTCGCCGCCGAGGCGCGTGAAAAAATGCTGGCGCTGCTCGCGCGCTGGCTGCCGCGTCCCGGCGACACGCAAGGCCCGCAGGTGTTGCTGATCGAGGACCTGCACTTCGCCGACCCGGCCACCGAGGAATTCCTGGCGCGCCTGTGCAAAGAAGCGCGCGCGACGAAGACGCTGGTGCTGCTGAACTACCGGCCCGAGTACGTGAGCGAGCGGCTGATCCCGCTGCTCGACGAGCAGATCCAGGTGACCGCGTTGACCGCCGAGCAGGTCTGCGATCTTGCGCGCGTCGCGCTGGGGCCGCATCCCTCGCTCAAGGGCGTGCCGGAGCGGATCTGCGCGCGCGCCAACGGCAACCCGTACTACGCCGAAGAAGCCGTGCAGGCGCTGGTGGACGAGGGCCACGTCGAGGGCGAGACGGGCAACTACGTGCTGGTCAAGCCGATCGAGCAGTGGCGCATCCCCGACACCGTGCACGCGCTGATCTCGGCGCGCATCGACCGCCTGCCCGAGGAGCCCAAGGGCCTGCTGCACTTCGCCTCGGTGATCGGCCAGGAGTTCCGGCCGGCGCTGCTGGCCGAACTGGCCGCGATCGAGGCCGAGCCCTTCGAAACCGGCATCGCGGTGCTCGAGGAATCCGGTTTCGTGCACGCGCGCGACGAGGCGGCTGTCGGGCGCAGCGAGCTGCGCTACCGGTTCTGCCATCCGCTGGTGCAGGAAGTGGCCTACCACACGCAGCTCGAGAGCCAGCGCGCACGGGCCCACGCGCGGCTCGCCGGGACGCTGGAGAAAACCCATCCCCTCAGCGCCGAGCCCACCGAGGCCTCGGTGCAGATCGCGCATCACTGGGCCGCTGCCGGCGAGTGGACCAAGGCCGGTTTGTGGAGCCTCAACGCCTCGCGCTATCTGGTCGGGAACGACATCGTCGCCGCGCGCAACCAGTTCTGCGACGCGATGCGGCATTTCGATCGCGCGCCGGATACGCCCGAGACGGTCAAGGGCCGCATGGCGGCGCGCGCCGGCGTGGTCCGCATGGCCCAGTTCGTCGCCACGCCCGACGAGGACGTCGAGCGTGCCTTCGCCGAAGGCCAGGCCATGGCGCAGAAGGCCGGCGATCTCGTCGCCTTCGCGGAACTGTCACTGGCCTATGCCAACGAGCTGCTGCATCGCGGCGACGCGCAGGAGGCGGTGCGCCTGACCACCGAGGCGGTCGAGCGCGCGGTATCGGTGGGCGCCGGCGAGCTGATCCACCGCTTCCGGCTGGGCGTGCTGCTGGTCTACGCCAGTGCCGGCTATCCGCGCGAAGGCCTGGAGATCGTGAACAAGGCGGCCGGCACGGCCTGGCTGACCGAACCGATCGGGCTCGAGAATTTCTTGTCGCGCGGTTTTTACGGCGTGATGCTGTCCTCGCTCGGCCGGCTGGCCGAGGCGGAAAGCAATCTCACGGCGGCGCTGGATTTTGCGGTCAAGGCAGACCGCGACGCGAGCTGGATGCATTCCAACCTCGTCGACCTGGACTGGTTTTACGGCCGTCGCAACGGCCGCGCCATGGCCGCGGCGCGCAAAGGCGTCGAGCGTGCGGAACTGTCCGGCAGCCCGTTCTTCCGCATCGTCGCGTTGCGGGGCCTGGCGCTGGCGCACGTCATGCAGGGCACCGGGGCGCAGGTGATCGCGTTGCTCGAGGCGGCGCGGCCGCACGTGGCCCCCGGCGGCCTGGGACACCAGTTCGAGGCGAATTTCCTCTCGGCGCTGGCCGAGTGCTACCTGCAGGCCGGCGCGGACGACAAGGCCGAGCAAGCCGCTGAAGAGGCCATCGCCAGCGGGCAGCGCTCGCGCTCGCGTGCCTGGGAAATCCGCGCCTGGATCGCGTGGATGGACCTGCCGGTGTCGGCTGCGCGCCGTGCGCGTGCCGCAGAAGGCTTGGCCCGCATGCAAGGCCTCATCGATGACAGCGGCGCCGAGGGCTACCGGCCCTGGCTGTGCATGGCGCGCGAGAAATACGCGGAAACACCCGCCGAAAAGAAGCGCTGCCGCGAGGCAGCGCTACAGGCCTTCGAAAAGATCGGCGCCGCGGATCATGTGGCGCGGCTTTCGCGTAATCTAGGGTGACGCAGGGGTGGAAAAGTTCCCGGGGAAGGATTCGATGCGCCGCATCGCGGCAGTGATGTTGGGCCTCTGGCCCTTGATGGCGCCCGCGGCCGACCCGGCACTCGACAAGGTGCTCGAGTGCATGCGCGCCAACATCCCGCCCAGCGTGCGCATCCAGTCCGTGGAAATCACCGCCTGGGACCGCACCCAGGGCGAGCGCAGCCTGCGCGGCAAGCTCTACGGCACCCGCGAGAACCAGAAACTCCGCGTGATGGTGCGCATCGAGGCGCCTTCCGACCTCTCGGGCGCCTCCTACCTGGTGCGCGAAGGCGAAAAATCCGACGAGATGTACCTGTACCTGCCGTCGCTGCGCAAGGTGCGGCGCATCACCGGCGCCTCGATGGACGGCCAGTTGTGGGGCACCGACCTGTCGTACAACGACCTCAAGCAGATCCAGAACGCCTTCACCGGCGCAAACGTGAAACTCGAGCCGCCGTCGCAGCTCGAGGGCCACCCGGTGCACGTGATCAGCATTGCGCCGCGCGCCGAGGATGGCTCGCGCTACAAGGGGATCAAGGCCTCGATCGACCAGAAGACCTGTGTGCCGCTGGCCGTTGAATTCTCCGATCCGGCCGGCGTGCGCAAGACCATTACGGTGAAGGTCGCGAACGTGAAGCAGACCGGCACGCGCTGGTATGCCGGCGAAGCAGAGATCCGCGACGTGCGCAATTCGACGCGCACGCGCCTGCGCGTGGTCGGCCTGAGCGACGGTGACAAGCTGGCCTCGCGCTACTTCAATCCCGGCACGTTCTACCTGGGCAACTAGCGCGAATGCAGCGCTTCGCCGACTGGCTCGCGCGCCGCCCCTTCCTGGCGGTGGCGCTGGTGCTGCTGCTCAGCGCCGGGGCCGCCGTCACGCTGGTGGATCCGTTCACGCGCGCGCTGCGCCTGGACATCGACGCCTCGATCGACAAGCTGCTGCCGGCCTCCAGCGACGACCGCGCGGTGGACAACCGCGTGCGCGAGATGTTCGGGGATTCCGAGGCGATCCTGGTCGCGGTCACGCTGAGGCCGGTGTTCTCGGCCGACAACCTCAAGCGCGTGACGGCGATAACCGAGCGCTTCCGCGAGCTGGCGGGCGTCGAGCGGGTGTTCTCGCTGGCGTCCTCGCCGAACCTGCTGGCCTCGGGCGACACGGTGGACGTGCGCACGTTCACGCAGCTGGCGATCGAGAATCCGGACCACATCAAGGATTTCAAGCGCCAGCTCGACGCCAACCCGATCTACCGCGGCACGCTGGTCTCGACCGATGGCAATGTCGTCGCTTTCGCGCTGACGCTGGCCGGAGTCGACGAAGACGCGGTGCTCAAGCGCGACTATCCCTCGCAGATCCGCGCGATCGTCAAGGACGTGGCCGGCGATGCGCCGGTGTGGATCACCGGCTCGCCGATCGGCCGCGCCGCGACGACCACGACGCTGATCGCGACGCTGAAGTTCACCATCCCGGCCGTCTTCGCCGTGATCCTCACGCTGCTGCTGATCGCGTTCCGCTCGGTGCGCGCGATGCTCGTGGCCGCGGTCACGGTGATGCTGGCGCTGCTGTGGACGCTGGCGTCGGCGGTGCTGCTGCACATCCCGATGAACCTGGTCACCGCGATCGTGCCGCCACTGGTGATCACGCTCGGGCTGTCGTACACGATCTACCTGCTGTCGGCGCACTTCGCCTCGTTGCAGGAAGCGGCGCTGACCGAGCCGCGCCAGCGCCGCGCCTGGACCATCGAGCGCGCCAGCGTCGGCCTGCTGCTGTCGGCCGGCACCACCGTCGCCGGCTTTCTCGCCCTGCTGCCCAATCCGCTGCCGGCGATCCGGCAGTTCGCGGTGCTGGCCAGCATCGGTTCGGTGATCGGCGTGCTGCTGGCGCTGGTGTTCATGCCGGCGGTGCTGAGCCTGCTCGGCACCAAGGGCGAAAGCCGGCCGCCGCTGGAGAACCTGTTCGCGCGCATGGCCCGCGCGATCGCCGGTTTCGACCTGCGCTGGCGCTACGCGATCATCGGCGTGGCCGTGGTGCTGATCCCGGTCGGCCTGCTGTTCGCGCGCAAGGTGCAGACCGGCTCCGAGTTCATCAAGAGCTTCAAGCCGGAAGCCGTGGTGCGCAGCGATTTCGAGAACATCAACAGCACCTTCAACGGCGCCAACCTGATCTCGATCCTGATCGAGACGCACGTCACCGACGCGCTGACCGACCCGGCGCTGGTCGGCGAGATCGAGAACCTGCAGGGCTGGCTGCGCAGCCAGCCCGAGGTCGGCGCGGTCGTGTCCTTCGTGGATCACCTCCGGCTGATCAACCAGAGCCTGTCGGGCGCGGAGCCCGGCGACCCGGTGCCGGACTCGGCCACCGCGATCAAGCAGCTGCTGGTGTTCGGCGGCAGCGAGGACCTTTCGCGCACCATCGATGCGCGCCTGCGCAGCGCGCTGATCTCGATCCGCATCAACGTGGACGACTCGGTGCCGATCGAGAACCTGGTGCGGCGCATCGAGGACCGCCTCGCGCAACTGCCGCCGCCGCTCAACGGCCATGTCACCGGCAGCCCGGTGCTCGCCACGCACACCGTCAAGGCCATCGCCTCGGGCCAGCTCGAGTCGGTCCTCATCGCCACCGCCATCATCTGGGCGCTGCTGGCCTTCATGTTCACGTCCATGCGCGCCGGCGCGATCGCGCTGCTGCCGACCGTGGTGCCGGTGGTGATCTACTTCGGCACGCTGGGCATCCTGGGCATCTCGCTGTCGCCCACCACCAGCCTGATCGCGTGCATCGTCATCGGCATCGCCGTGGACGACACGATTCAGTTCATGGCGCGCTTCAACATCGACGCGCGCGAGAAGGGCAGCGAGCGCGAGGCCACCACGTCCGCGCTGGTCAGCATGCTGCGGCCGGTGACGCTCTCGACGGTCGCCTTGTGCGCGGGCTTCCTGGTCTTCACCGGCGGCGAGCTGCGCAGCCAGGCGCAGTTCGGCGCGCTGTCGGCCTTCACGCTGGCGATGGCCTGGCTGATGAACATCACGCTCACGCCGGCGCTGGGCTCGCTGCTGCGCATCGTCACCCTGTGGGACCTGCTGCGGCTGGACCTCGGCAAGAGCCCTCAGCACACCATTCCGCTGATGGCCGGCCTCACGCTGCGCCAGGCCCGCGTGTTCGCGCTGATCTCGCGCATCGAGACGCACGAAGCCGGCGGCCGCGTCATCAAGGAAGGCGACTGGGCGCGCGACATGTACGTGATCGTGGACGGCGAGCTCACGGCCTGGGTGGATCGCGACGGCGAGCGGCGCGAGCTCTCGACCATGGGCCGGGGCGCCGTGCTGGGCGAGGCCGGCTTCTTCGGCCAGCGCCGCACGGCCAACGTCGATGCGGTCTCGACCGCGCGGCTGCTGCGCTTCGGCTCGGAGGAACTCGAGCGCCTGCGCTCGCGTTATCCGCGGATCGCGGCGACCGTGTTCCGCAACTTGAACCGCATCCAGGCGGAGCGGTTGGCGCGAACGACTGCGATGCTGCAATAAGGAAAAACAGCGCATTTTGTTTTTTGGGAGGCACCCATGTCACTGAAGGGCAAGACGCTGTTCATCACCGGCGGCAGCCGCGGCATCGGCGAAGCCATTGCACTGCGCGCCGCGCGCGACGGCGCCAACGTCGCCATCGCCGCCAAGACCGGCGAGCCGCATCCCAAGCTGCCGGGCACGGTGTTCAGCGTGGCCGAGGCCGTCGAGAAGGCGGGCGGCAAGGCCTTGGCCCTGGTCTGCGACATCCGCTTCGAGGAGCAGGTGGTGGACGCGATCCGGCAGACCGTGGCCAAGTTCGGCGGCATCGACGCGTGCGTGAACAACGCCAGCGCGATCCAGTTGACCGGCACGCTCGACACCGACATGAAGCGCTACGACCTCATGAACGGCATCAACGCGCGCGGCACCTTCATGGTCGGCAAGCATTGCATCCCGTACCTGAAGAAGGCGGCGAACCCGCACATCCTCTCGCTGTCGCCGCCGCTGGACATGAAGGCCAAGTGGTTCGCGCCGCACGTCGGCTACTCGACGGCGAAGTACGGCATGAGCCTGTGCACGCTGGGCTGGGCCGAGGAGTTCAAGAAGGACGGCATCGCGGCGAATTCGCTGTGGCCGCGCACGACCATCGCCACCGCCGCGGTGCGCATGCTGGGCGGCGAATCGTTCCTCAAGAAATCGCGCACGGCCGAGATCATGGCCGACGCCGCGCACGCGATCCTGTGCAAGAAATCACGCGAGTTCACCGGCAACTTCTGCATTGACGACCTCGTGCTGTGGAACGAGGGTGTCCGCGACTTCTCGAAGTACCTGGCCGTGCCGGGCACCGCCGAGAAAGACCTGCTGCCGGATTTTTTCCTGCCCGACGACACACCCAAGCTCGGTTAACAGGGCAAATAGGGCACGTGTCACGCTATCGCGCACCCCAACCGAAAAGCTCGCCGTACATCACGCCCGAGGGTTATGCGCGCCTGAAGGATGAGTACCACCAGCTCTACAGCGTGCGCCGGCCGGAAGTGGTGCGCGCGTTGTCTGCCGCTGCGGCCGAGGGCGACCGCTCCGAGAACGCCGAGTACATCTACCGCAAGAAAGAATTGCGCGAGATCGACCGGCGCGTGCGCTACCTGCAGAAGCGCATTCCCGACCTCAACGTGGTGGCGACCAGGCCGGGCGATGCGAAGAAGGCCTTCTTCGGCGCGTACGTCGAGCTGGCCGACGACAAGGGTGACACCAGGACCTACCGCATCGTCGGTCCCGACGAGACCGACGCCAGCGTCGGCAACATCAGCGTGGATTCACCGCTGGCGCGCGCGGTGATGAAACACGGGGAAGGGGACGTGGTGACCGCGCAGTTGCCGGGCGGGGCGAGCGAGTTCGAGATCGTCAGCGTCCGGTACACCTGAACGATGATGCCCGCGAATACGGGCAAGCGGGAATGACGTTTTCAGAGGTGTTGCAGCGGTCGCCAGCTGCGCATTTCGCGGGCCTTGCGCAGCTTGCGCGGCCAGATGCCGTAATAGCACTTGCGCCAGATGTTCAGGCGATCGAGCAGCAGCATCCGATACCCTGAACCCTCCGGCACGTACCAGCTGTTCGGTCCGGTGCGCTTGACCAGACGGTAGCCGTGGGCCGAGAGGTGGCGGTGCACGGTGAAATAAACCCACTTGTCCTCGATCAGCACCAGCTTCGGTTGCCAGCGCTCGAGGTTGAAGCCCCGCAGCACGTCGATCTCGCTGCCCTCGACGTCGATCGAGACGAAATCCGGGCGGCGCCCGCCGTCCTGTTCCAGCAGCTGGTCCAGCGTCAGCGCCGGCACCACCTGGGTTTCATAGACCCGGGCTTCCGGCTCGTCAACGCCGGTCTCGGTGCCGGCCAGCTCGGTGCGCGCGACGCCGTCCACCACCGGGATCTTCAGCGTCAGCTGCCCGACCTTGTCAGGTGAGGTGCAGGCAGCGCGGATCGCCTTCGAGGCTGGCCGCTCCTTCTGGATCAGTTCGTACAGCCACTGCACCGGCTCGACCAGGATGCCGGTCCAGCCGCGCTGCTCGAGGTGCCAGGTCTGCGACAGGTAGTTGGTCGGGTGGTTGGCGCCCACTTCGACGAAGAAACCGGCATCCGGGCCGAGATATTCGCGGATCGCCGCCTTCTCGCGGTCGTGCTCCTCGCTCACGGCGTCTTTGCCTTCGGGTTCGTGACGAAGCCGATTTTCACCAGGCCGGCGCCCTGGGCCTCGGACATCACCTCGGCGAGCTTCTGGTACTGCGTCGCCTTGTCCGCGCGCAGGTGCAGCTCGGGCTGTGGATTCTTGAGCGCCGCCGAGCGCACGCGCACCTTCCACTCGTCCTCGGTGACGGACTGGTCGTTCCAGTACATCTTGCCGTCGGCATCGATCTGCAGCGTGACGATGTCGGGCTTGTCCGGGTTCTTGGTCGCGGCGGCCTGCGGCAGGTCGATCGCGATTTTGTGGGTGATCAGCGGCGCCGTGATCATGAAGATGATCAGCAGCACCAGCATCACGTCCACCATCGGCGTGACGTTGATCTCCGACATCGGCGGGGTGTCGGCCGAGAACTTGCCGTCGTTGCCGCCGCTGGAGAAGGCCATCGATTAGTCCCGGATCCCCGCTTTCGCGGGGATGACGGATGCGGGGATGACGGGCGCGGGGATGATGGGCGTGGGGATGGGCCGAGGTGTCGCGCCGGCCTCGACGCGCGCGCCGGTGGTCAGGTACTGGTGCAGGTCGTGCGCGAAGGAATCGAAGCTGCCGATCACGACGCGGTTGCTGCGCACCAGGAAGTTGTAGCCGAGCACCGCCGGCACCGCCACCGCGAGGCCTAGGGCGGTCATGATCAGCGCCTCGCCGACCGGCGCGGCCACTGCGTCGAGCGAAGCCTCGCCGCTGACGCCGATGCGGATCAGCGCGTGGTAGATGCCCCAGACCGTGCCGAACAGGCCGACGAAGGGTGCCGTGCTGCCGACGGTGGCGAGGAAAGTGAGCCCGGTCTCCAGCGTGCTGGTCTCGCGCGCGATGGCGCGCCGCAGCGCGCGCTCGACGAACTCGCTGCTGCTCATGGACTCGCCGAGCTTGCCCCCGGTATGGCGCTGGTGGTGCTGGGCGGCATTGATGCAATCCAGGCCGATCTTCGAGAAAGGCTCGGACTTGCGCTGCTTCTCGAGGAAGACCACGCCGTCCGGCACCGAGCTGGCATCCCAGAAACCGCTGACGACCTTCTCGGCCATGCCGCGGATCGCGACCGCGCGCAGCGCCTTGGTCACGATGTAGTACCAGCTGAACACGGCCATCAGCAGCAGGAGCAGCAGCACGGCGATGGCGACGGCATCGGCCTGCGCGAGCAGGTTGCCGAAGCCCATCTGCGTGAGCGCGGTGGTCGTGTGCATCAGCCGGACGCCTCGGTATCCATGAGGTCCTTCAGGGCGCGCCAGCCGCCGTCCACGTTGACGACGTTCGTGTA
>JAYUGN010000294.1:0-3352 GCA_043767605.1 Gammaproteobacteria bacterium | reverse complement strand
TGAGCGTGTAGGTGGGGCAGTGGCCCAGGCACAGGCCGCATTTCACGCACAGGTCGGCGTCGCGCAGCAGCGTGCGGCGCAAGGCGTCGGAGGGAATTTCTGCAAGCATCGCTGCCTATAATACTTGCCGCCATCCCTCCCGCTGCCCGAAACCCGAACCACCCATGAAAAAAACGATCCTTTCCGCGCTCCTGCTCGCCACGCTTGCTCCGGCCGCGGCTCTCGCCGGCAACTGGTCCGGTTCGCTGGGCGCCAGCCTGCTGGTCACCGACGGCAATTCGCAGAGCCGCTCGATCGGCGGCAAGGTCAACGTTGTTGACGCGGCCGATCCCTGGAAGAACAGCTTCGACGCCAGCGCCACCAACGTCAGCGGCTCGGCCGGCCAGACCGCCGAGCGCTACGCTGCCAGCGACAAGCTCGACTACAACATCACCGAGCACACCTATGCCTTTGTCTCCGCCGAGTGGGAAAAGGACCTGTTCGGCCCGGTGCGCCTGCGCACCTCGGAGACCGCCGGCCTCGGTCGCCACTTCCTGCTCGGGCCCGAACACTTCCTGGACGCCGACCTCGGCGCCGGCGCGCGGCAGACCCGGGACAACGTGACCGGCGTGCGCCATTCCGAGCTGATCGGCCGCTTCGGCGGCAAGTACGAGTGGAAGTTCACCGACAAGAATTCATTCAGCCAGTCGCTGAAGGTGGAAAGCGGCGAGTCCAACACCCACTCCGAGTCGGTGACGGCCCTGAAGCTCGCCATCGTCGGCTCGCTGTCGGCCGCGCTCTCGTACACGGCGCGCCACAACACCGAAGTGCCGGCGGGCACCGAGCACATCGACACCGAGACCGCGGTGAACATCGTCTACGCGTTTGGCGGCAAGTGACCGATCCGTTCTACCTGCATCACGTCTTCTTCTGCTGCAACCAGCGGCCGGCAGACGACCCGCGCGGCTGCTGCAACGACAAGGGCGCGACGCGTGTGCGCGACTACGCCAAGAAGCAGGTCAAGGCGCTCGGGCTCGCCGGCGAAGGCCGCGTGCGCATCAACCAGGCCGGCTGCCTCGACCGCTGCGCGCAGGGGCCGGTGATCGTCGTCTACCCGGAAGGCGTCTGGTACACCTACGTCGATGAGGAAGATGTGGACGAGATCATCCGCGAGCACCTGCAGGGTGGGCGGATCGTGGAGCGGCTGCGGATTTAGAGCACCGGGCTGTTGATGTTCAACGGCTCGACGGCCTGCTTTCGTTTCTTCGGCGCATCCGCGGGCAGTTCCTCGTGCGCCGCGGTCTGCGACTTGCCGCCGGTGATCCAGCTGATCATGTCGTAGTAGGTGCGGATGTTGCCGACATAGGTCACCGCCTCGTGGCCGCGCGCATAGCCGTACTTGGTCTGGCGGTGCCACTTCACCTGCGTGAGCAGCAGCAGGTTCTCGCGCACCTCGACCCAGCGGTTCGGGTCGCCCTTGCGCTGCGCGGTCAGCTCGCGCGCATCCATCAGGTGGCCGTAGCCGATGTTGTAGGCGGCCAGCGTCATCCAGGTGCGGTCCGGTTCCTGGATTTCCGGCGGCAGCTTGGCGTTCAGCTGGCGCAGGTAGCGCGAGGCGCCGTCGATGGCCTGCGCGGGGTCGAGCCGGTCGCCGACATTCAGGAAGTCGGCGGTGTCGCTGGTGATCTGCATGAGCCCGCGCACGCCGGTGGGGCTGGTCGCGGCGGGATCCCACAGCGATTCCTGGTAGCCGACGGCGGCGATCAGGCGCCAGTCGAGGTGGTAGCGGTCGGCGGCTTTCTCGAAGGCCTTGCGATAGCGCGGCAGGCGCGTCTGCGTGTGCGTGGCCAGCGCCAGCGCGCCGTAGTTGCCGACATGCGCCACGTGGCCGAAGTAGCGGTCGCGCACCTGTGCCAGCACGCGCGGGTCGAGTGTGTCGAGGAACGTGTCGGCAGCGCTGGCCAGGCTCTCGTCGCCCGGCGCGAAGGCCCAGGCCACGTTTTGCGAATCGGCGAGCGTGAAGGCCACGCGCAACTGCGGGTAGTAGCGCTGGTTGATGGCGACGAGGTCCGAGGGCGCGATGGTGTATTCGTCGTCCTCGTTGGCCACGCGGTAGAGCAGTTCTTCGTAGCCATAGTCGGCGGTCTGTGCCCACTGCAGCCTGGGGTTTAGCGCCGCAAGCTCGTGCAGCGCCTGCGCGGCCGAGCTTTCGGCCGGCACCGCCGGCGGCGCCGCCAGTTCGTAAAGGTTCTTGGGCTTCGGGTGGCCGGCGCGGTACACCAGCTGCAGCACGGTCGAGCGCAGCGGTGGGGTGAAGCGCACCAGCTTCTCGGCCGCCGGCGTGACCGACAGGCCCGCGCCGAGGTGGGCCCGGCCCGAGCGCAGCAGCCCGATCACGTCGGCCTGCGATTCCGCGACCAGGATCTCGAGCCTCAGGCCCTGCTGCTCGGCAAAGGCACGCGCCAGGTCGTAGTCGAAACCCATCGGCCCGGTGGCGCCCACGTAATAAGTGGTCGGGCTGTTGAAGGTGGCCACGCGCAGCACCCCGAGGCTGTGGGCCCGGGTGAGCAGGGGCACGGACGGCGAACAGGTGGACAGGACTCCCAGCGCCCCGGCGACGAGCGCCGCCGCCGCGCCCGCCAGGGCACGCCGGTTTTTCAGGGCAGACGACAGGGGGAGCTTCATCTACAATTGCGGGCCCTCGAATCGGCCTCCATTGTCGCAAAGGACAGCCGGGACGGTTCCGGGGTTCCGGAGAGGTGGCAGAGCGGTTTAATGCGGCGGTCTCGAAAGCCGTTAGCCCGCAAGGGCTCGGGGGTTCGAATCCCTCCCTCTCCGCCAATGAGTCTCTAAGTTGTTGTTTTTAGAGAGAAAATGGCTCCTGATGAGGGAGCCATTTTTCTTTGTATTGGCATATTTCTCTGGTGTCTTTGAGCGCGAAAATCGGCGTTGTGCCGCGCAATTTTCTCTCTGAATACGCGATCAAAAATACTCAAGAAATTGTCGCGTGATTTCGGTCGCTTACGCGATCGAAATTTCCAAAAGTGCTCGACAGTTCGAATTCACATCTGCCCGCCAATAAGTCGGGTTATCCGGGGTTCTCACGAGCCCCGGGTAGCTTTCTCCCCCCAAATTGCGGCCGAAAGAGACCGGAGAGCGCTCGTTTGCCGAGCTGGCCCCTGGAAAGGCGGGCAATTTGTTGGCGCGTGCTCAGAACTGACCAGCGGAAGCCAAATCTGCTCGCGACCGACGGACCAGCTGTTCTAGCTGGTGGTCATTGATGTCGCAAGCATTTTCGTTCACACGGTTGAGCAACCGCTGGCCGAGCAGGCCGATCAATCCGGCGCGAGCGACAACACCTTGCGCGTTTGCT
>JAYUGN010000293.1:0-9523 GCA_043767605.1 Gammaproteobacteria bacterium | reverse complement strand
CGGCCCGCCGGTGAGCAGCCCGACCACGGGCTATCCCAACCTGGTCTATCACTGCACCGGCACCACGCCGGCCTCGAGCCCGCCGCTCACCACGCCGGTGTGTTCCAAATCGCTGGACGGGGGCCTTACCTTCGTGCCCACCGGCACGCTACCGTTCCCGATCATGGGCGACCAGGATCTGTTCGCGGTGTGGGCCGGCGATCCCATCGTCGCGCGCGACGGCACGCTCTACGTGCCCAAGCGCCACGACGGCCAGCCGCAGATCGCGATCAGCCGCGACGAGGGCCTGACCTGGACTCAGGTGCAGGTCGCGAGCAACGGCTCGTCCGCGCAGGCGACGCGCGCGGCGCTGGATCCCGCCGGCAATCTGTACTACACGTGGACCGCGGCCGATCACCTGCCTTACCTCGCGTGGTCGCTCGATCGCGGGCTCACGTGGAGCAAGCCCATCGCGCTCGCGCCGCCGGGCGTGAACGAGGCCGCGCTGCCGCGCGTCGCGGCGTACGCGCCGGGCCGCGTCGCCGTGGTTTATCTCGCCACGATGAATTCACCCGCGCAGCCGCCGTGGTACGCCTACTGCAACGTGCTGCTGTCGGTGTGCGACCCGGGCGCGTACGCCGAGGTCGCGTGGAACGGCTACCTCGCGCTGATCGACGATGCGTTCGCGGCTGATCCGGTGATTCGCACCGGTACCGTGAATCCGCCGGGCAGCCCGCTGTTCATCGGCGGCTGCAGCGCCGAGGGCGCGTGCATGGCGGACCTGGACTTCATCGACGTGCACTTCGACGCCGCCGGCAATCCCTGGGGCGCGTTCGTGGACGATTGCGCGCTGGCTCGCGGCTTCGTGCCGGTGTTCACCATGGGCACGAAGCAGTGCAGTGACAACGTTGGCGAGGGGATTCTGGGGAAGCTGGTGCCAGGCTAATTGGGGTCAGACCCCAATTTCGCAGGCTCACGTGGTGAGCCCCTGGCGGGCGTAGCGTGTAGCCGTCAGTTTCGGAGGCTACCTTGACGACTATTAAACATTTCGTTTACTATTCCGCATGATCGTCGGCTTTGCTTCCCGCGAAACCGAGAAGATTTTTCAGCGGCATTTCTCGCGCAAGCTCCCGCACGGCATCCAGCAGCGGGCGTTCATGAAGCTCAATGCCCTGGACGCGGCGACAAGGCTGGACGATCTGCGGCTCCCGCCGTCCAACGGCCTTGAGGCTTTGAGCGGCGATCGGCGCGGGCAGCACAGCATCCGTATCAACGATCAATGGCGTATCTGTTTTCGCTGGGCCGCAGCGGGCGCCGAAGACGTCGAGATCGTTGACTATCACTGACGAGGACAACATGGCCAAGCGAATTGCAGCGGTTCACCCGGGAGAGTATCTGCGCGAACTGCTGGACGAAATGAACATCACGGCCTACCGGCTTGCCAAGCACATCGGCGTGTCGTCGATGCGGCTGTCCCACGTCCTGCGCGGCCAGCGCCCTTTGTCTGCCGACCTTGCGCTTCGCCTCGAGCGCGCATTCGGCCAGACCGCGCAGTACTGGGTGAATCTCCAGGCGCGCTACGACCTCGACGTGGCCCACGATTCGGCGCCGAAAGGCGTGCGGCGCATCGAGCGACTTGCGGCCTGAGACCATGAACCGCCGCATCCTTCTTCGCGAGCGCCCCTCGGGCGACTACGACCCCAAGATCCTGCAGCGCGTGGTGGAACCGGTGCCGACGCCCGGCCCGGGCCAGGCGCTGGTGCGCAACCGCTACCTGTCGCTGGACCCGACCAACCGCATCTGGATGAGCGAGGCGGAAGGCTACCTGCCGCCGGTGCGCTTAGGCGAGGTGATGCGCGGCGGCGCGGTGGGAGAAGTCATCGCCTCCAACAGCCGCAAGTTTCCGGTGGGCGCCAAGGTGGCGGGCCTGCTGGGCTGGCAGGACTACGTGATCGTTTCCGACTCGGGCGACGCGCTGGTGCAGGTGATCCCCGGCTGGCTGCCAGTGCCGCTGACTGCAACGCTCGGCGTGCTCGGCGCCACCGGCATGACGGCGTACTTCGGCCTGCTCGACATCGGCAAGCCCAAGCGTGGTGAGACGGTGGTGATTTCCGCTGCGGCCGGCGCAGTGGGCAGCATTGCCGGACAGATCGCCAAGATTCATGGCGCGCGCGTGGTCGGCATCGCCGGCAGCAAAGACAAGTGCGAGTGGCTGGTGCGCGAGCTGGGCTTCGATGCGGCCATCAACCGCCGCGACGCGAACTGGCGCGAGCAACTGAAGGCCTCGTGCCCCAAGGGCATCGACGTGGATTTCGAGAACGCCGGCGGGGAAATCATGGAAGCGGTGCTGGACCTGATGAACCTGCACGGCCGCGTGATCCTGTGCGGCATGATCTCGCAGTACGGCAAGGACGATGCCGCCGGCGGCCCGCGCAACTTCCGCCACCTGCTGATCCGGCGCCTCAAGGTGCAGGGCTTCATCATCCTCGACTACATCCCGCGTTTTCCGCTGGCGCAGTTGCGCATGCTGTGGTGGCTCAAGCGCGGGCGCATCAAGGATTTCAGCACCATCGTCAAGGGCCTGGACAACGCGCCGCAGGCGCTCACGCAACTGTTCCGCGGCGAGAACACCGGCAAGCTGATCGTGGAAATCGACGAGCCGCCGGCAGGCTGATGCCGGCGACCACATCACGGCGCTGGTACACATTGCCTGAGGATCTGGCGATCAGTGCTCCGGCGCCCCGCTCATGCCGGCCTGCAGCTCGATCAAATCCGACTGCCCGACCTGGATCAGGCCACGTCGCGGCCGGTCGAGTTCCGCGATCATGAACACCACCAGCGTGATGATGAGCGAGAGCGCAGCGGTGCCCAAGGCCGGGCGCTTGCCGCCGAGCCCGGCGGAGTAGCCCATGACGAAGGCGCCGGTCACCGCAACAGCCATGAGCATGGCGATGACGTATCCCGGCACGTGGCGCTCGAGCGCGGCGTTGCGCTCCACTTGCGCGTCCATCAGGTCATTGACCGCCTGAACGTAGAGGCCGCTGGTGACCGGTCCCGGATCCTTGCGCGCCGCGGCGAGCGCCTCGGCCCACAGTTCGTGTTGCAGGCGCGAGGTCTTGCCGGCCAGTTGCTGGAACGGATGGCTTTGCGTAAGGTCCACTTCGCCGGCCGCCAGCCGCACCTCCACGTAATCCCGCAGCAGTTGCTCGGCGCGCGCGCCGTGTGGATCCGGCAGCAGGCCAGCGCGAAAATAAGCGGTGCCGATGGCATTGGCCTCTTTCACCAGCGCGTGATGCCGCGTATCGAAGTGCTGCAGCGCCATGGTGAACGTGAACCCGAGCAGCAAGGACAAGAGCCCGAGGATCGAGGCGTCAATCGCCTTGGTCTGGTCCTTGAGCGAATCGTCCGCCGTGGCCTGGTGGCGCCGCCCGCTCCGGTAGCCCGCCTCGATGGCCAGCAGGATGAGCGCCAGCAGTATCGTGGCGATGGCGGTGCTGCCGAAGCCGTAGAGCAGTTCTTTCACTTCGGTTCTCCGTGGCCGGACGGATCAGCTTACGCCGCCTCACCGAATTGAGGCGAGCCACGCCTCATCTGCTTCTTTTTTTTGAAGCCTTCGCCTGCTTGTTGAACTCGAGCGCCAGGCCCATCCAGTAATCCAGGCCCTTCGCCGTGCTGATCGCGGCCGGGCCCACGAAGACAAAACCCCGCATGGGCCTGCCGGTGAAATCCATTTCCCGGCAGCCCTTCTTCCTCAGCGCGTCTTCGTGCACTTGCGGGTCGATGCGCGCCATAAGCTCGTCCTTCAGCACGCCGACGCACATCTTGTCATTCAGCATGAAGGTGAGGCCGCCCATCATCCTTTTCTCTTCGACGCTCTTGCGCCCCTTCAGCACCGCCCTCACCCGCTCGGCCAGCTTCTCGTCGTACGCCATTGCACACGCTCCCCTCGGCTACGCTTTCTTCCTCGCCGCGTAATACGCCGCCACTTTCGGCTGCGCTGCCACGCGCTCGAAGTGCTTCACCAGCAGCGGAGCAATGCGATCCGCAAGGTCCTTGGGGATATGGTCCAGGGCGCCTGACTTCAACCAGCGCACCCAGATGAAGACTTTCAGGTCGGCAACCGTGAGGCGCTTGTCGGCAAAGTATTCCCCGCCGGCGGCCTTCAGCCGCGCCTGCAACTGCTCGAGGAAGCGCGGGATGGGCCCGGTGGCCAGTTCCTCGCGCGCCTTCTTCTTCTCGTCCGGCCCCAGCTGCATGGTCGCCCCGATCCGCGTGCCGATGTCCTCGGCGGCGTCCATGGCTTCGTCACACAGCGCGGCCTGCCAGTCGTCTTTCGGATACAGGCCGGCCAGCTTGCCGACGTAGCGGTTGATGGTGTTTGAGTGGGCAATGACCTTGCCGTCCACTTCCAGCACCGGCATGGCGCGGAACGGCATCTGGTCCTTCACCTTCGGCCACTCCGGGCCTGGAATTCGCTTGTCTTCGAACGCGACGCCGCCGATGGCCAGGGCCAGGCGCGCGGGCTCGCCGCGTCCCCCGTCGAAATCGAAATACGTCAGTACGAGTTTTGGCATGACTTTCTCCTTGAGGTGTTCGTTTGGGTTACGCGGCCCGGGTGGCGGGCCGGCGGCCGACGTCCTGCGGGCTCGCGGGCGCAGTCTTCGCCCAGTGTGGCGCCGCGCGCATGCGGTCGAAGTAGGCATTGAGATTGGGATACGGCTTCCAGTCGAACGGCGACAGGTCCTTGAATCCCTCGATGTGGATCATCGAGTAGTCGGCGAGCGTGATGTCGTTGCCGACCAGGAACTCGCGGCCCTTGAGGAACGCATCGAGCACCGGCGCGTGACGCGCCAGCTCGCCCTTCGACCAGCTCACCGCAGCCTCGTCCGGCGCCATCTTCAGGAAGTTGGGCTTGGCCACAGCCTCGAACGACAGCACGCCGAGCGCCTTGTTGAAATGCGCCAGCTCCCAGCTCTGCCAGCGCGAGATGTCCGCGCGCACGGCGTCGTCCTTCGGATACAGCGAATTCGCGGGCGCCTTGCTGGCGAGGTACTGCATGATGGCGTTGGACTCCCACAGCTTCAGGTCGCCGTCGCGCAGGACCGGCACCATGCCGTTGGGGTTCAAGCCGAGGAACTCGGGCGCCTTCAGTTCGCCGCTGAAGAAGTCGCGATACTCGAACTCCACCTTGAGGCCCAGATGGTTGATCACGGCGTGGACCTTGCGGCAGTTGGGCGAACCGACCACGTAGTACAGCTGCATGGCATCCTCCGGTTTGTGGTTATTGCTTGCAAAGCGCAAGCGATTATAGCCCTGTACTTGCATTATGCAAGTTGCCGGCATAGGCTCCTGAAATGAAACAGACGTTGCCGCGCCGCCGGTCGGACTGCCCGATCACCTACGCCCTCGACTTCGTCGGCGACAAGTGGACGCTGGTCGTGTTGCGCGACCTGATCATCGTGGGCAAGCGCTATTTCCAGCAGTTCCTCGATTCGGACGAGGGCATCGCCTCGAATATCCTGGCCAGCCGCCTCAAGTTGCTCGAGCGCAGCGGCTTGGCCACGCGCGCCGCCGGCCCCGCGCAAGGGCGTCGCGTGATCTACGCGCCAACCGCCAAGGCGCTGGACCTGCTCCCGGCGATGCTGGAGCTGGTGCGGTGGAGCGCAAAATACGACGCCAAAACCGCTGCGCCGCCCGCGCTCGTGCGTCGCATCGCCAGCGACCGGGATGCCTTTGTCGCCGAGGTGAAGGCGCAGCACAGCAGCCAGAAGCGGCGCCAGAGGCGAACAACGGTCTATGCTGCCGCGGCAGCCGCCCGCCGAGCCCTGGAAGTCGATGCCGAACACGGGTAGCTGGTAGTCCCTGGACAACTGCAAAGAGTAGGCTACGCGCTCCACTCGTCAGGGAGCACTGCGATGGCCAAAAAGAATCTCACTCCGGACCACATCCTTCAGCTGGGCCTCGGCTTCTGGAGCTCCAAGACCACGCTTTCGGCCGTTGAGCTCGGCCTCTTCACGCTACTCGCCAAGAAGCCGCAGAACACCCGGCAAATCACTGCGACGCTGGGACTTCATGCGCGCAGCGCGCGGGATTTCCTCGACGCGCTCGTGTCGCTGGGCCTTCTTGACCGCAAGGGCGAAACCTACTCGAACACGCCCGAGTCGACCCTGTTTCTGGATCGCAACAAGCCCTCCTACTGCGGCGGCATGCTTGAGATGGCCAACGCACGCCTCTACGGGTTCTGGGGCTCGCTGACCGAGGCACTGCGCACGGGCGAGCCGCAGAACGAGGCCAAGACGGGCCGCGACCTCTTCGATGAGCTGTACAAGGACCCCGCACGGCTCGAGGGCTTCCTGAAGGCCATGACCGGGGTCAGCGCGGGCGCGGCAATGCAGCTCGCGAAGAAATTCCCGTGGAAAAAATACAAGTCGTTTATCGACGTGGGCTGCGCGCAGGGCGCGGTGCCGGTGTTCGTGGCCCAGGCGCACAAGCACCTGGCTGGCGGCGGCTTCGACCTGCCGATGGTCGGGCCTATCTTCGAGCGGTTTGTCGCACATCACGGCTTGTCGGAGCGCGTGACGTTTCGCGCCGGCAGCTTCCTCGACGGCGACATTCCCTCCGCCGACGTGCTGGTGATGGGCCATATCCTCCACGACTGGGACCTGCCCACGAAAATGATGCTGCTGCGAAAAGCGTACAAGGCGCTGCCCAAGGGCGGCGCGCTGATCGTCTACGAAGCGCTCATCGACGATGCGCGCAGGAAAAATGCCTTCGGCCTGCTGATGAGCCTCAACATGCTCATCGAGACGCGGGGCGGCTTCGACTACACGGGCGCCGATTGCCGCGGCTGGATGAAGGAAGCCGGCTTCAGGCAGTCGCGCGTGCAGCACCTGCTCGGGCCCGATTCCATGGTCGTCGGCATCAAGTAACATTCGCGGATGATGGCGAAGAAAGAAGACCCCTTCTCGCCGCTGCTGCCGGCCGAGGATTCGACGACCGGCCGCGACTACACCGTGCGCGCCAAGGTCTGGCGCTGGAAGAGCGGCAGCTGGCACTTCGCGAATCTTTCCGCGAAGCAATCCGCCGAGATCCGCCGCCGCTTCGGCGCGACCGCGCGCGGCTGGGGCTCGATCCGCGTCTTGATCAAGATCGGCGAGACGGAGTGGAACACCTCGCTGTTTCCTTCCAACGAGAACAAGACTTACCTGTTCGCGATCAAGGCGGCCGTGCGCAAGGCCGAGGACATCGACGAGGGCGACCGCGTTACCGCGCTCGTGCGCATTCTTTAGGCGCCTGCGGCGCGTCAGTGCATCGGCTCGGTGTGCATGCCGGCCTTGAGCTCGATCAGGTCTGACTGGCCGACCTGGATCAGGCCGCGCCGCGGCCGGTCGAGGTCCGCGATCATGAACACCACCAGCGTGATGATGAGCGAGAGCGCGGCGGTGCCCAGGGCCGGGCGCTTGCCGCCGAGCCCGGCGGAGTAACCCGTCACAAAACCGCCGCCGACCGCGACCGCGATGAGCATGGCGATGATGTATCCGGGCACGTGCCGCTCCAGCGCGGCATTGCGCTCCACCTGCGCGTCCATCAGGTCGTTGACGGCCTGCACAAACAGCCCGCTGGTCACGGGCCCGGGATCCTTGCGGGCCGACGCAAGCGCCTCGGCCCAGATCTGGTGCTGCAGCTGCGAGGTTTTTCCGGCCAGCGTTTCAAACGGATGGAGTTGCGCGAGATCCGCCTCACCCGCCTCCAGCCGCACGTCCACGTACGCGCGCAGCAGCTCCTCGGCGCGCGGGCCGTGGGACTCCGGCAATAGTCCAGCGCGGAAATAAGCGGTGCCGATGGCGTTGGCTTCCGCAACCATCGCGTGGTGCCGGCTGTCAAAGTGCTGCAGCGCCATCGTGAACGTAAAGCCGAGCAGCAGCGACAACAGCCCGAGGATGGAGGCTTCGATGGCCTTGGTCTGGTCCCGCAGGGAATCGTCCGCGGTGGCGTGCTGGCGCTGCCCGAGCCGGTAGCCAGATTCGATGGCCAGCAGGATGAGCGCAAGCAGTATCGTGGCGATCGCCGTGCTGCCGAATCCGTAGAGCAGTTCTTTCACTTCAGTTCTCCCGGCTATGCCTTCTTCCTCGCCGCGTAATACGCCGCCACCTTCGGCTGCGCGCCCACGCGCTCGAAGTGCTTCACGAGCAGCGGCGCAATGCGATCCGGCAGGTCCTTGGCGATATGGTCCAGGGCGCCTGACTTCAGCCAGCGAATCCAGATGAATACCTTGAGGTCCGCAACCGTAAGGCGCTTGTCGGCAAAGTATTCCCCGCCGGCCGCCTTCAGCCGCGACTGCAATTGCTCGAGGAAGCGCGGGATGGGGCCGCTGGCCAGTTCCTCGCGCGCCTTCTTCTTCTCGTCCGGCCCCAACTGCATGGTCGCGCCGATCCGCGTGCCGATATCCTCGGCCGCGTCCATGGCCTCATCACACAGCACGGCCTGCCAGTCGTCCTTTGGATACAGGCCGGCCAGCTTGCCGACGTAGCGGTTGATGGTGTTGGAGTGGGCGATCACCTTGCCATCCACCTCCAGCACCGGCATGGCGCGGAACGGCATCTGGTCGCGGTGCTTCGGCCACTCCGGGCCGGGAATGCGCCGGTCCTCGAACGCCACGCCGCCGATGTGCAGGGCCAGGCGCGCGGGCTCGCCGCGTCCGCCGTCGAAATCGAAATACGTCAGTACGAGCTTGGGCATGACGGTCTCCTCGGGTGGGTTTTACTTGCACAACGCAAGCGAGTATAGGACGCGGGTCGTGTTGCGCGACTTGATTATCGTGCGCCGCCGACCCCGTGCAAGGGCCAGGGACCGGGACGCGTTCGTCGCCGAGGTGAAGGCACAGCACGCGCCGCGATGAGCCCGGCAGAGTGCCGGATCGAGGCTGTGGACCCGGCCACCCATTCGCTAGTACTGCACCCAGTCATCCCGCAGCATGGCGGTGCGCACGCTGGTCGCAACTTCGGCAAATTCCGGCAGCGCAAGCAGCTTCGATGGGATCTCGATCGCGCGCACGGCGGATTCCGCGATGACATCGGCCGTGCGCTTCGACGACAGCAGGACGGCCGCTTCCCCCACCACGTCACCCGGGCAGTCGAGCCGGGCGAGCGCCCCGCCCTGCGACCGCACGACGAGCGCGCCATCGAGCAGCAGGTAGATCTCCGCGGCCGCCGCACCTTCGCGGATCAGCGCCTCACCGGGTTTGAGCTCCACCAGCGCGCCGCGGCGAACGAAACTCGCCACAGTCCCTGCGGCCACGCCGGCAAGCGGGCCGCGCTGGCACAGCGTCTCGGCCAGACGGCCGGCCAGCGCCGGTTCAATGTCCGTTCGCTTCATGGGTTCCTCCCCGTTGCAACGGGAAGATGATGGAGGCTCGGGTCGGATTCCGCCACCCGCCTGGGCAGATCGACGCCCTGAAGCTAACCGTCGAGAGTATCCCTAGTCACGCCGCTTTTTATGCTCGTCGCGATCGCCGTCGTGATCGCCGCGATGCTCTTCCGAGCCG
>JAYUGN010000292.1:0-3357 GCA_043767605.1 Gammaproteobacteria bacterium | reverse complement strand
CCGCGATGGAGGCCTGCGTGTACTTGTAGCCGGCCAGCCACAGCGCCATCGACACGTACGCGCCCATGATCGATCCCGCGATCACGTGCGGCCAGTGGCGCACCGCGCCGAACTGGGCCCAGGTGCGCGCGGTGTCGCGCCGCAGGGCAACGACCAGCAGCAGGCCCAGCGAGCCGCCGACCAGGCGCCAGCTGACGATCCAGAAGAAGTCGTACTGCTCCAGCAGTTGCTTGGAGATGATCACGCCCACGGCCATCACGAACACCGAGGCTGCGGCTTCCGCCACGCCGCGCCGCAGCGCGCGGCGCTCCGCGGGGTCTCCGCCGCGCAGGTCGTTGACCAGCACGATGCCGGCGAGCACTAGCGCCACGCCGAGGAACTGCAGCCCGTGCAGCCGTTCGCCGAGGAAGATCGCGGCCAGCACGATCACGAACGGCGAGTACAGCGTCTGGGCGATGCCCATGCGGCTGGCGCCCAGGCTGTTGAGCGCGCGGAAGTACAGCGTGTCACCGATGCCGATGCCGATGAAACCCGACAACAGCGCGGCCAGGATCGCGCCGGGCGGGATCTCGGGCAGCGGCAGGCCGGTCGCGATGAGCGCGGTGATCACCATCAGCACGAGCCCGAGCACGTTCTTGAACAGGTTCAGCGGCAGCGGCGGCAGGCTCTCGCCGGATTTCTTGAACAGGATGACGGCCGCGGCCCAGGCCAGCGCGCAGGCGAGCGAATAGAACTCGCCCAGCCCAAGCGTGATCCCGGAGCTCATGGAGTTCCCTCTCCCCGTTTACGGGGAGAGGGTCAGGGTGAGGAGCGCCGGGGTGAGGGGGCAGCCGACCCGCTGCCCCTCACCCGCGCCTGCGGCGCGACCTCTCCCCGCCTGCGGGGAGAGGTGAATCCGGCTGCTGTGCCTTCTCGATCAGGCGCGTCGTGGAATAGCCCTCGTGGAATTCGAGGATCACGACCTCGCCGCCGTTCTTCGTGACGGCGTCGAAGCCGGCCACGTCCTGCGCCTTGTAGTCGCCGCCCTTCACCAGCAGGTTGGGCAGCACGCGGCCGATCAGCCGCGCGGGCGTGTCTTCTGAAAACGGCACGACCCAGTCCACGCTTTTCAGCGCCGCAAGCAGCCGCATGCGGTCGGCCACCGTGTTCAGCGGCCGGCCCGGGCCTTTCAGGCGCTTTACCGAGCCATCGTCGTTCACGGCCACGATCAGCACGTCGCCGAGCTTGCGCGCAGCCTCGAGGTAGCGCACGTGGCCGGTGTGCAGCACGTCGAACACGCCGTTGGTCATCACCACCGTCTCGCCGCGGCTCTTGGCGTCTTTCACGCGCGCCAGCAGTTTTTCCTCCGTCAGCACGCCGCTGTCGTCCTCGTGGCCGTGGCGCGTGGCGCGCTGCAGCTCCTCGACGGTGACGGTGGCGGTGCCGAGCTTGCCGACCTTGATGCCGGCAGCGATGTTGGCCAGCCGCGCGGCGTGGGCGAAATCCTGGCCCGCGGCCAGCGCCGCGCCCAGCGTCGCGATCACCGTGTCGCCGGCGCCGGTCACGTCGAACACTTCGCGCGCGGCGGTGGGCAGGTGCAGCGGGGCCTGGCCCGGCTGGATCAGCGTCATGCCGTGCTCGCTGCGCGTGATCAGCAGCGCCTCGAGGTTCAGCTCGGCGCGCAATTTCTCGCCCTTCTCGACGATCTCGGCCTCATTGGCGCACTTGCCGACCACGGCCTCGAACTCCGACATGTTCGGCGTGAGCAGGGACGCGCCGCGGTACGGCGCGTAGTCGCTGCCCTTGGGGTCGATCAGCACAGTCTTCTTCGCGGCGCGAGCCGCGGCGATGAGCTCGGCGACATCCGCCAGCGTGCCCTTGCCGTAGTCCGACAGGATCACGACCTTCGCGTCCTCGAGCGCGGTGCGAAACTGCTGCAGCAGGGCCTTGCGGTTGAAGGCGCCGACGACCGAGAGGGATTCCTCGAAGTCGAGCCGGATCAGCTGCTGGTTGCGCGACATCACGCGCAGCTTGGTGATCGTGGGCCGGTCGGCCGCCTCGAGGAAGGCCGCGCCGACATTCGCGCGCTTGAGCGCCTCGCGCAGCAGCTGCGCGGGTTCATCCTTGCCGACTACGCCGATCAGGCGCGTGTGTGCGCCCAGCGCCGCAGCGTTCAGCGCGACGTTGGCCGCGCCGCCGGCGCGCGACTCGTTCTTCTGGATCCGGACGACCGGAACCGGGGCTTCGGGCGAGATGCGCTGCGTCGGTCCGGTCCAGTACCGGTCCAGCATCACGTCGCCGGCGACGAGAACCCGGGCTTTGGAAAAATCCGGGATCGAGGCGCTCACGCGTGCGCGACGCGCGGCGCCGGGCGGGCGTCGACAAGCGACAGCCACTCCGGATACTGGCTGCTCTCGCCCTTCACCAGCGCCCAGTAGGCCGCCTGCAGCTTCTGGGTGATGGGGCCGCGCGAACCCTTGCCGATGGGCCGGTTGTCCACTTCGCGGATCGGCGTGACTTCAGCGGCGGTGCCGGTGAAGAAGGCCTCGTCGGCGATGTAGACCTCGTCGCGCGTGATGCGGCGCTCGCGCACGGGAATCTTGAAGTCGGCGGCAAGCTGCACGATCGTGCGGCGCGTGATGCCATCGAGGCAGGCGGTGATGTCCGGCGTGTGCAGCTCGCCGTTGACGACCAGGAAGATGTTCTCGGCCGAGCCTTCGGCGACGAAGCCCTGCGTGTCGAGCATGATCGCCTCGTCGTAGCCGTCGCGCAGCACTTCGTTGAGCGCCATCATCGAGTTGATGTACTGGCCGTTGGCCTTGGCGCGGCACATGGCGGCGTTGACGTGGTGGCGCGTGAACGAGCTGGTCTTCACGCGGATGCCGCGCTCCATGTTCTCGGCGCCCAGGTAGGCGCCCCAGGTCCAGGCGGCAACGATCAGGTGACCCTTGAGGCCGTCGGCGCGCAAGCCCATGCCTTCGGCGCCGAAGAAGGCCATCGGCCGCAGGTAGGCTTCCTTCAGGTTGTTGGCGCGCAGCACTTCGAGCTGCGCGGCATTGATCTCCTCGGCCGAGAACGGCAGCTTGATGCCGAGGATCTTGCAGGAGTTCGTCAGGCGCTTCGTGTGGTCTTCCATGCGGAAAATCGCGGTGCCGCGCGGCGTGTTGTACGCGCGGACTCCTTCGAAGCAACCGACCCCGTAGTGCAGCGCGTAGGTCAGGACGTGGGTCGTGGCTTCGCGCCACGGCACCAGCTTGCCGTCATACCAGATGAACCCGTCGCGATCTGCAAAAGACATCGGCTCTTCCTTGTTTACCCCCTCTCCCCGGTTGAGTGACTCCCTCTCCCCGCTTGCGGGGAGAGGGTTGGGGTGAGGGG
>JAYUGN010000291.1:0-3357 GCA_043767605.1 Gammaproteobacteria bacterium | reverse complement strand
TCGCTGCCGTGCGCGAGCGCGCGGAAGGCCTGCCTGAGCGCAAGCGCAGGCCGCTCGTGAAGGCCTTCCTGCAACGGGCAGCCGATTACGAAACCACGGTCGAACCCGCCATCGCATTCCTGCAAGGCCGCGACCCCACGCTCGCGCAGCGCATCGCCGGCCGCGCTTTCCTGCCGGAAGGCGCGCGCTTCGCGCCGCTGGACCAGTACGTCGCGCCGGGCGAGGATCCGCTGGAGGATCCTTTGGCTTGGGCCTTCGGCGCGCTGGGCACGCACGATCGCGCGCGCCATCTGGCCACGCTGTACTTGAACGACTTGGCCGACGTGCTGCGCGAGGCCGTGGACCCGCGCTTCGAGTTCGTGCGCTACGCCGAATCCCTGGCCGCGAGCCAGGCCAGCTTCACGCCGCTGGCCAAGGCGCTGGCCGCGCCAGGCACCTATATAGATGAGTGCCTGGAGGGTCTGACCCTCGCCGCGCTGGCCCGGCACACGCCGGACCTCGTGCTGCTGTCGGCGCCCTTCCCCGGCTCGGTGTATGCCGCGTTCCGCATCGCGCAGGCGATCAAGGCGGCCTCGCCAAAAACCGTGATCGCGCTGGGCGGCGGCTACGCCAACACCGAACTGCGCGAGCTCGCCGAGCCGCGCGTGTTCGATTTCTTCGATTACGTGACGCTGGATGCCGGCGAGCGGCCGCTGCTCTCGCTCATCGAGCACCTGCGCGGCGAACGCCCGCGCGAGAAACTCGTGCGCACCTTCCTGCGCGAGGCCGGCGCGGTGCGTTACGTGAACCACGCCGAACCCGACATCGCGTTCAAGGACGTCGGCACGCCGACCTGGCACGGCCTGCCGCTGGATCGCTATCTCTCGGTGCTCGACATGCTGAACCCCATGCACCGCCTCTGGTCCGACGGCCGCTGGAACAAGCTGACGGTGGCGCACGGCTGCTACTGGAAGAAATGCACGTTCTGCGACGTGAGCCTCGACTACATCTCGCGCTACGACCTCGCCAGTGCCGCGCTGCTCGCCGACCGCATCGAGGCCGTGGTCGCCGAAACCGGCCAGACGGGTTTCCACTTCGTGGACGAGGCCGCGCCGCCCAAGGGCCTCAAGGCCATGGCGCAGGAACTGATCAGGAGGAAAACAGCCGTCAGCTGGTGGGGCAACATCCGCTTCGAGAAAACCTTCACGCCGGCGCTGTGCCGCACGCTCGCCGACAGCGGCTGCATCGCGGTCAGCGGCGGGCTCGAGGTCGCGCACGACCGGCTGCTCAAGCTCATGAAGAAAGGCGTGACCGTCGAGCAAGTCGCGCGCGTCACGCACGCGTTCAGCGAGGCCGGCATCCTGGTGCATGCGTATCTCATGTACGGCTTCCCGACCCAGACCGTGCAGGACACGGTGGACGCGCTGGAATACGTGCGCCAGCTGTTCGCGCAAGGCTGCCTGCAGTCCGGCTACTGGCACCGTTTCACCTGCACGGTGCACTCGCCGGTGGGCCAGGCGCCGGCCGAGTACGGCATCAGCCTGCAACCACAGCCGTTCGAGGGTTTTGCGCGCAACGACGTGGCCTTCACCGATGCCACCGGCGTGGACCATGACGTGCTGGGCGTGGCGCTCAACAAGGCGTTGTACAACTACATGCACGGCCTGGGCCTCGAGGCCGACGTGCGCGACTGGTTTGAGGGGAAAGTGCCGAAAACCCGGGTGCCGAAGCACTTCATTGCCAAGGCGCTAGAATCCGCGCCGTGAAGAAAAAACCCCTGTCCTTGCATGTGCCCGAGCCCAAGACCCGGCCCGGCCAGCACGCTGACTTCAGCGGCCTGGCCATCCCGCCTGCCGGCAAGCTCGCGCGTCCACCGACCGATGCCGCCGAGAAAAACCTGCGGCACCTGCCGTACGAGCTGATCCGCGTGCTCGACGACAAGGGCGCGGCGGTCGGCGCCTGGAACCCGAAGCTTTCGGCCGAGCGACTGCGCGGGGGCCTGAAGCACATGATGCTGACGCGCGCGTTCGACGAGCGCATGGTCAAGCAGCAGCGCACCGGCAAGACCAGCTTCTACATCAAGAGCACCGGCGAGGAAGCGGTGGCGGTGGCGCAGGCCTACGCGCTGGACAAGGACGACATGCTGTTCCCGAGTTATCGCCAGCAAGGGCTCCTGATCGCCCGCGACTGGTCGATGGTCGACATGATGTGCCAGATCTTCAACAACACGAAGGACCGGCTCAAGGGCCGCCAGCTGCCGATCATGTACTCGGTGCCGCAGGTTGGATTCTTCTCGATCTCCGGCAACCTCGGCACGCAATACCCGCAGGCGGTGGGCTGGGCCATGGCCTCGGCTTACAAGAAGGACACCCGCATCGCCGCGGCCTGGGTCGGCGACGGCACCACGGCCGAGGCCGACTTCCACCACGCGTTGGTGTTCGCCACCGTCTACCAGGCGCCGGTGATCCTCAACGTCGTCAACAACCAGTGGGCGATCTCCACCTTCCAGGGCATGGCCGGCGGCGAGCACACCACGCTGGCCGCGCGCGCCATCGGCTACGGCCTGCCCGGCCTGCGCGTGGACGGCAACGATTTCCTTGCGGTGTATGCCGCTACCGCCTGGGCCGCTGAACGCGCGCGCGCGAATCTCGGCGCCACGCTGATCGAGCTCTACACCTATCGCGCCGCGGCGCATTCCACGAGCGATGATCCTTCCGCCTACCGGCCCGAGGACGAGTGGAAGAACTGGCCGCTCGGCGATCCGATCGAGCGCCTGAAGACGCACCTGATCAGGTCGAAAGAATGGACGGAAGGCAAGCACGCTGCGCTGGTCACCGAGACCGACGAGGCCGTGAAGGCCGCGCTGAAGGAGGCCGAGAGCTACGGCACGCTCGGCAGCCAGCCGCCGGATTCGCCGGACTCGATGTTCGACGACGTGTTCAAGGAACTGCCCGAGCATCTCATCCGCCAGCGCGCCCAGATGCGCGGGGAGGAATGACATGGCGCGCATGAACATGATCCAGGCGCTGAACTCGGCGATGGACACGATGATGACGAAGGATCCGGACGTCGTCGTGTTCGGCGAGGACGTCGGCTATTTCGGCGGCGTGTTCCGCTGCACCGCCAACTTGCAGAAGAAGCACGGCAAGCAGCGCTGCTTCGATGCGCCGATCGCCGAGGGCGGCATCCTCGGCACCGCGCTGGGCATGGGCGCCTACGGCCTGCGCCCGGTGGTGGAGATCCAGTTCTCCGACTACATCTACCCGGCGATGGACCAGCTCGTGAGCGAAGCCGCGCGCCTGCGCTATCGCAGCGCCGGTGGCTTCACCGCGCCGATCACCGTGCGCACGCCGGTCGGCGGCGGCATTTTCGGCGGCC
>JAYUGN010000290.1:0-3364 GCA_043767605.1 Gammaproteobacteria bacterium | reverse complement strand
ATCGCCTCGCGTACTGCCGCGAGCGTGGCGGGGATCATGCGCGCAGCCGCGTCGGTGCGGCCCTTGTACTCGTACTCGTTCGCCGCGAGTCCCTTGTCGCCGATGACGACGCGGTGCGGGATGCCGATCAGCTCGGCGTCGGCGAACATCGCGCCCGGGCGCAGGCCCCGGTCATCGATGGCCGCTTCCACGCCGGCGGCGATCAGCTCGCCGTAAAGTTTCTCCGCCGCCTCTTTCGCGGCCGGCGACTTATCCGGGTTGATCGGACACACCAGCACGCGGAACGGCGCGACCGATTCCGGCCAGATGATGCCGGCGGCGTCGTGGCACTGCTCGATCACCGAGGCGGCGATGCGCGTGACGCCGATGCCGTAGCAACCCATCTCCGGCGTCACCGGCTTCTGCGCCGGGTCGAGCACGGTGAGTTTCATCGCCTCGGTGTACCTGCGGCCGAGCTGGAAGATGTGTCCCACCTCGATGCCGCGCACGAGCTTCAATGTGCCCTTGCCGTCGGGCGAAGGATCGCCCTCCGCCACCCTGCGCAGGTCAGCGACCTGCGGCTCCGGGCAGTCGCGGCCCCAGTTCACGCCGGTGCCGTGGAACTTGGGCTTGTTGATGCCGCAGGTGAAATCGGCGAGCTTCGCCGCAGCTGTGTCGGCGATCACCGGCACGGACGCACCCACGGGGCCGAGGAATCCCGGCGGGCACTTGAACGCGGCGCGGATCTCTTCCTCGGTGGCGAGCGTCAGCGGCGAGGCCACCAGCGGATGGCGCGCGGCCTTGAGCGGGTTGAGCACGTGGTCGCCGCGCAGCGCGAGTGCGACGACATTGCTCGCGCCCGGAGCGGTCTCGCGGCCCTTGACCACGATCAGCTTGAGCGTGCGGATGAGCGGCAGGTTCAGCAGCGCCGCGACTTCCTCGCAGGTGGTCTGCTTGGGCGTCGCGGCATCGGCCATCGTTTCGGCCGGCGCGGGACGCGGCGTGAGATCCGCCACGACATCCGCGGCCTCGACGTTCGCGGCATAGGTGCCACTGTCGGACACCGCCAGCAGGTCCTCGCCGGAATTCGCCAGCACGTGGAATTCCTCCGAGGCCGAGCCCCCGATGTTGCCGGAGTCGGCTTTCACAATCCGGAACGCAACGCCCAGGCGCGTGAAGATTTTCGAGTAAGCGACGCGCATGTTGTCGTACTCGCGCTGCAGGTCCTCGACGCTCATGTGGAAGCTGTACGCGTCCTTCATGATGAATTCGCGTGCGCGCATCACGCCGAAGCGCGGGCGGATCTCGTCACGGAACTTGGTCTGGATCTGGTAGAAGTTCACCGGCAGCTGCCGGTACGAACGCAGGTCCTGGCGCGCGTGGAAAGTGATGACCTCTTCGTGCGTCGGGCCGTAGCAGTAGTCGCGCGCGTGGCGATCCTTGATGCGCAGCAGCTCCGGGCCCATTTTTTCCCACCGGCCCGACTCCTGCCACAGCTCGGCCGGGTGGATGCTCGGCATCAGCACCTCGAGCGCGCCGGCGCGGTTCATTTCCTCGCGCACGATCGCCTCGATCTTGTGCAGCACGCGCACGCCGATCGGCAGCCAGGTGTAGAGCCCCTTGCCCAGCGTGCGGATGTAGCCCGCGCGCAGCAGCAGCTGGTGGCTGACGACTTCGGCGTCGGCCGGGGTTTCCTTGGTGGTCGCGAGGGCGAGCTGGCTGAGGCGCATGGGCACGGAGGTCGGACAGGGCGGCGAATTATGTCATTCCCGCGAACGCGGGCATGACGTCAATCGTTGAACCACAGCCCCGGATTGAGCAGCCCCTGCGGATCCAGCTCCCGCTTCGCCGCCCGGATCGCCGCGCGGAACGGCGCGGGGATCTCGGCGCGCGCGTAGCGCGCATGGTCGCGGCCCATGGCGTGGTGGTGGCTCAGGGTGCCGCCGTGGGCAATCACGGCCTCGGACGCCGCGTTCTTGATCTCCCACCACTGGTCGACGAGCGAGCCGTGCCTGCCGGGGCCGAAGAAGGCGAAGTACAGGCACAGGCCGTCGGTGTAGGCGTGGGTCGAGCGCGTGCTCACCATGCCGAAGCCGCAGGTTTTCTGCACGGCCTTGAGCGTGGCTTCGCGCACCGCGTGGTAGAACGCCGGCACCGCCGACCAGGGCACGGCGGTCTCGAAGGTATCCGAGATGATTCCGTAATCCATCAGCGCATCGCGGATGTAGGGCTGGCGGAAGAAGGTGTTCTTCCAGTCGCCGACCGCTTCTTCCGCATCCTTCACCTGCACCTCGCCGCCCTGCGCACGGCAGATGTCCTGCGCGGCCGCGAAGGTTTCGGCCAGCGGCGCGCCTGCGGATTCGAACGCGAGCACCATCAGCGCGCCGGTGGCGGCCTTGCCGCTGAACGCGCGCGACAGCAGGTGCTCGTAGGGATCGAGGATGCGCAATTGCGTGGGATAGATGCCCGCCTGCAGCAGCGCCCGCGCCGCCTCGAGCGAAGCCTCGAAGGTCTTGAAGCGCACGCCGGCGCCGACGCGCTCCTTGGGCAACCCCACGCAGCGCAGGTGCACGTCGGTGATCACGCCCAGGGTGCCTTCGCTGCCGCACCACAGCCGGTTTGGATCGGGGCCAACGCTGGAGGCCGGCAGGCGGCGCGTCTCGACGCGCCGGCCGTCCGGCAGCGTCACTCCAAGGGCCTGCACGCGGTCTTCGATCTTGGCCAGCCCGGTGGAGAAATGGCCGGCGCCGCGCGTCGCCACCCAGCCGCCGAGCGTCGAGTGGAAATACGACTGCGGGAAATGCCGCACCGCCATGCCGTGCGGTTTTAGCGCCGCATCGAGATCGGGGCCGAGGATGCCGGCCTGCGCGTGCACCGTGCGCGATCGCGTGTCCACGTCGAGCACGGCGTTCAGGCCGCGCAGCGACAGCGTGACCACGCCGTCGAAACCCGCCATGCCTTCCGCATTGATGCCGCCGACCACGCTGGAGCCACCGCCGTAGGGAATCAGCGCGTAGCGCTGCGCCTGCGCCCATGCCATCACGCGGTCCAGCTCATCCTGCGAGCGCGGCGTGGCGACCGCGTCGGGCACGTCGGTAAGCGCACTGCCTCGCAAGCTGGCGAGATCGCGAAAGGATCGGCCGCGCGCGTGCAGCAGGCGCGTGTCGTGTTCAGCGCTGGTAAGGGCCGCGAGCGCGGACGGAATCGCGATGCGCGATGCGGGCAGCACAATATCGGCGGGCTTGGGCGCAGGCCGCGGCTCGAGGTGCTTGCCGCCGAAGAAACCGCCGGCGACTTTCATCACCGACTTGCGCTCAGCCTCGCTGAGGGCATCCTCGAGATAACCCCAGCCAACGGGATTCAGTCGCTTGCTCAAACGGCGCCC
>JAYUGN010000289.1:0-9547 GCA_043767605.1 Gammaproteobacteria bacterium | reverse complement strand
CGGCCAGGCGCCTTGCGTCTTCGCCGTTGTCGGCGCCGTAGGCATCGAACAGGAAGTCGCTGTAGATGCTTTCGCCGAATTCGTAGAGGTCGGTGCCGCCGATGCGGGTGGCCTCGCCCATCCAGTCGTCAACGTTGCCGTCAACTGTTTTCACCGAAGGGGACGCGTCAGCGGCGTCGGTGTAGCGCAGGTCGCCGCGCGCCAGCGGCTGGCTGAGCACGTCGACCGCATCGGGGACAACGGTGTCGGCGACGCTGCGCACGGCGTTGCAGTTGTGGCCCAGCGGCGAGTCATAGCACTGCTGGACCAGCGCCTGGATCGCGCCGGCCGCGGTGTCCACGCCGACGGCGTCGTAGACGATGTTGAACGCGCAGTTGAAGCCGGCCTGGTCGTAGCTGCAGCCCTGCAGGTCCTGCAGGCTTTCGAACGCCGCCTGGCACATGGCCGGATCCTGCGTGGCGACGCAGCCCGCCAGCCCGTGCACCGGCGGCGGGTTGTCGTCCGGCGTGCCGCTGCCGCCGCTGGCCGAATGCGTCAGCAGCACCGGCACGAACTGCGCGTTGTCTGCCGCATCGGCCTGGTCGTACTTCGCCTGCGCCACCAGCAGTTGCCCCGCCGGTGAATAGTTCATGACGCGATTGTTGGTGGGGCCGACGATGTCGACCAGCATCGCGTGCACGCCGATCACGGGCGCGCTGCCGAACAGCGACCGCAGGCCGCTGCCGAACTCGTTCGCTTCCCACGGCAGGCTCAGCACGACCTTGCCCGCGCCATCGGTGGTCCGCGGCGAACTGCGCGCAATGTGCTTGCCGTTGCTGTTGCACGGCACCCGGCCCAGGGGATCGGCCTGCCCACCGCAGTCCACCTCGAACACGAGCGTCACCAGGTGGTTGGCGGCCGCGGCATAGCCGCCATCGGCGCCGCGCTGGTACACGGTAACCGCGGCGCCGAGCGCCTGGCCGTCGGTGAGCGAGAGCGCCGGCGTGCCCGGCGGGGCGCCGTCGAAGTCCAGCTTCGCGGTCAGGCCATCGCCGTCGGCGTCGGCGGCCAGCGTCGCCGTGCCAGCAGGAATTTCCGCCGCCGGAGCATCGAGCGCGAGCAGCCAGACCTGCTGCGGCTTGCGCTGCTCGCGCGTGGCGGCGCGATCGGAGGTGAACGCAAGGAAGCCGTTGTCGTACGACGCCCAGCCGGCGTTGCCGGCACCGGTGACCGTGGCGGCGGTGGTGCCGCGCGCGATGCGCCATCGCCAGTCGGCAGAACTGCCGTCGGTCCAGAGCAGAGACAGCGCGTCGCCATTTCGGCCATAGGCCGGGCGCTGCGCCGTGGTACCGGGAATTACGTCGGGCGGCGGCGTGTCGTCCGCGCGCGTCACCTGCCGCAGCGCGCCCCAGCTCACGCCGAGGTCGCTCGAACCCTTCTCGCGGATCTCGAGCCGCGGACCGGCCATGCCGTTGTTGCGCTTGCTGTCCCAGGCCGCGTGCAGTGCACCGTCGGCATCGAACGCGATCGCCGCGTGGCGATCGGCCTGCGTGCTGCTCTGGCTCACGTTGCGGGGCGCGCCCCAGCCGGAAGCACCGCGCACCGCAGCCAGGATTTCCCAGTCGTCGGTTTGCGTACCGGCAGCCTGCGGCTGCTTGCCGCTGGTGATGCTGGCCACCGCCGTGTCGTGCCCGGTCCAGCCGGCATCCGCGTCGAGGCGATTGTCCTGCCAGGCCACCGCGATCACGCCATCGGCGCGCACCGCGACTTTCGGGCTGACGGAGGCGGGATAACGCGCCGAGCGTGTGTCGTAGGGATTGGCCGCCATCACCGTCTTGCCGCTGGCAGAGAGATTGACCGGCGCAGCGTCCGCGCCGATCACGCGCGCGAGCACGTCGAAGGCGCCGCCGCTGTTGTCTTCCCACACCACCACCGGCTGGCTCGCCGCGACGAGCGCGATGTCGGGCCGCAGCGCCCGCGCCGTGCTCGCGCTGACCTGCAGCTCGTTGCCCCAGCTCGCGCCGCCGTCCGCGCTGTGGCGCAGGTAGATATTGGAGCGATGCGGAGTTTCGGTGCCGCGCTCGTCCTGCCAGGCCACCCAGACGTCGCTGCCGCTGGCTGCAATCGCAGGCTGGCGCGCGAGGCCCGAGGCGGGCGAGAGATCGAAGGGCGCGGTGAGCGTGCCGTTGACGAGGCGCGCGCGGTACAGCACGTGGCTCTTGTGGCCCGAGCGCACTTCGGCGACGGCGTGCACCGTGCCGTTTGCGACCGCGAGGTCGGCGAAACCGGCAAAGGCGTTATCCGCGGCATCGCCGAACAGGAGCTGCGCGCCATCCGGCGCGCCGGCATCCAGCGGCAGGTTTGGGCTCTCGGGTTTCGCGAGCTCACTGGCCGAGACGAAAATGGCCGCCGTCACCGCGCGTAGTGCATTGGGGTCGGAGTCCGCCGCGGTCTGCGGCTGGCACTTCGAGGGCTCCAGGCGTGGCACCGCGGGCTTGGGCGGGAAGTCGGTGATGTCGCCGCACCCAGTGACGCGCGCGTAGTCCGCCGCATCCGGCTCGCCGGGCCCGCGCACTTCGACGCGGTACCAGTCCTGGGCCTTGCCACCGGCGATGGTGAACTCGAAGGTTTCCTTCGGCTGCAGCGGCGTGAAGCTCTGGAACGCCGCCGCACCGGCGTAGTAGCCCGGCGCGCGATAGACATTGACCGTGGTGCCGGCACCGTTCTCCACGGTGACGCGCAGTGTCGCGGTGCGGCCGGGCGCGAGTGAGCGCTCGTCGCCGCCCACGGTCTCGAACTTGCCGTCGCCGTCGAAGTCGCCGGTCAGCGTGACGAACGGCGAGCGGGTGTTGCCCATGTTGATGACGGTGCGGCCGGCGTGCAGCGCATCGAGCAGGGCGGGCGTGGATTTTTCAGCCGCGAGCACGTGCGTCATCGGCGTGCCGGGACCGGCAATCGCCCAGATTTCCTTGAAGTGGTTGTCGCTGGCGCCAGCGAGGCCGAAACGGAAGCCGTGGTTCCAGCGGTTCTCGACGTAGGCGACCTTGGGCCGGTTCAGCGTGCCGCGGTTCCAGATTTCCGCGAGGTCCACGCCGGTGCCATCGGCGCGCGCGTTCGGGACGAAATTCGTCCCGTCATCGTTCACCGAAGCGGTTTCGCCGTCGTCCGGATGCGCGGTGCTCCAGGCCGCGCCCTGCCCGTGGGCATCCCAGATGCTCTGCTGCAGCGTGCGCAGGTCGGACTCACTGTCGTTCTGGTTGATCATGTCCAGCGCGCCGAACACGGTGGCGTGCGGGCTGCTGTTGGCCTCTTCGCCGGTGACGAGCAGCAACTTGGCCGACGTCCACAGCGGGTCGTAGTGCTGGTCGTAGGTGCGGTGATCGGTCAGCGGCAGGAAATCCAGGCCCTGCGCTTCGGCGAAGCCGATCTGGTCCGACACCGAGGTGTCGCCCGGCGAGCCCTGCCCGATCGTCTGGCGCGTGAAGCTGCCGTCGGACGAGTGGTCGTCATGCACGTGCAGGTCGCCCTTGAGCCAGACGCCGTCCGGCGCGCTCGCGTCGGTGCCCGTGACCAGCGCGAGCACGGTGTCGCCCGCGCCCGTCGCGGTTTCAGTGACGTAGGCCACCGCCAGCGTGGCGGCATCCTGCAGCGCGGTGCCCGCGCCGGCCGGATCGCCGGCCTTCACGGCATCAATAAAGGCCTGCAGCGCGGCGGTGAACTGGTCCAGCGTCGAGAGGCCGGCCGGCGTGCCGCCGGTTTCCGGCGCGCCGGTGCGCACGACCGCAGGGCAGCCGCCACCGTAGGTGTCGTCCGAGCGGCTCTGCAGCGCCGGATCAATGAGCGTGGCCGCCGTGTCGCCAGGCGCCACATTCGTGCGCTGCAGGAAGTGCGACATCTGGCAGCGCGCCTGCGGATCGCGGCGCGGGCACTCGTGCGGATCGCTGCCGCGGTTGTGCACGATCGAAGGATCTTCCAGCGGCGCGCCGGCGCCCAGGTTGTCCGCATTCGGCGGCAGGTTGCCGATCGGCGGCGGCGCGGTGCGCGTGTTCGCGTTGCAGCGGTCGCCGTCGGCGCGCAGCCACTGCTCGTCGTAGTACACGAGAGCGGAGCCGCCAGTCTGGTCCGGATTCGAATAGTCCAGCGTCGGCAGGCCGATTTCGCCCTCGGCGGTGAGCGGCAAGCCAGCGGCGAGCTTGCGCGCGTCCGTGACGCGGCCGCGGTCCACGCCGGCGCCGATCGTGCGCGCCATGACGTCGGCGCTGTACATCGTGACCTGGTGGTCGCCGAAGGCCGGCGTCATCAGCACGCGGTTGTCAGGGCCGCCCATCGCCGAGTTGTCGGTGAGGTGCTCGGCGTAGCCGTTGTTCTCCGAGCGGTCCCACAGCATCTGCATCAGCGACATCACTTCCGGCCGCTGCAGGTCGCCCTGGTAGGAGAGGTACAGCGGCACCGAGTACAAGGCGAAGTCGGTCGAGCGCGCGAGCAAGGTTGAGTAGTTCATGCCCAGTACGCCGAGCACGCCGCGATTGATGTCCTTCGACATTGCGACCAGCGCGCCGCCCATGATGCCGCCCTGCGAGTTGCCGTCGTAGAACACTTCGCGGCGGTCGAACACCGGCTTGCCCTGGACCTGGAAGCGCGGGTCGGCGGCGAAGCCGTCCGGATGCACCGCGAGGCGCGCGAGGAACATCTGGTTCAGGTAGCCCTGCTGCGAACCATCGGGAACCGCGGCGAAGCTTGAGAGATCCACGAGAGCTGCGGCCACCGTGCCGAGGTCGCCGCTGGCGAAGCCGAACCAGTCAGCCGCGCAGACCATGAAGCCGTAGCGGTTACCCCAGTCGCTGGCCTGGCCGTTGCCCTCGCCCTGCCCGCCGAGCAGGCCGTGGCCGTACAGCGTCGGGCGCACCGGCTGCACCTGGTCGACAGTGGCATGACCGGATGCCAGCGGATCCATCGTCGCCGCACCGCTCACCGCGGAGCGCGGGATGTTGCAGGTGAAGGTCGTGGTCATGTCACCCGTCGGGCTGCGCACCGGCTTGCCATTGCCCCAGCGCGCCTGCATGGCGCACTGGCTCGTGGCGATTTCCGCCGGCGAAAGTCCCGCGCAGGGATTTTTGCCGTCGGGCACGAAGTTCAGGCGGTTCGGCGGCAGCGAGAGGCCGCGCGCAGTGCCGGTGGAACCGGCCGGGTCGAACACGTCGCAGACCACGCCCAGCGGGTCGGCGCCGCTGTCGTTGCACATTCCGCGCAGCGTGTTGAAAGCATCGGGCTGGTTCTGGCGCACCGTGTCGGCGAAGGACCGGAAGCGCGCATCGTTCGCGAGCGGCGCCGGATCCGCCGGCGTGACGTAGCTCGGCACCGTGAGCGTGCCCTGCACGCGCCGCACGGTCTTGCCATCCGCGCCGTCGGGATTTTCCGTGACCTGTGTGACGACGTAGGTCGGCGCGCGGCCGGCCGGGTAGCCGGCATCGCCGGGCGCGGAGCCGCGCGTGTCGCCGAGCGAGGCGAACGCGTCGTCGCGCATCGCAACGATGCGCGCGGTGTCGTTCTTCGCGGATGCGACGGTGAAGTCCCAGGCCAGGTACAGCGAGCGGTCGCGCGCGATGCCGCCGCGCGAGAGCACCGGGAACACCTTGTCGCTGAGCTGGTCGCAGCGCTCCTGCACCGCCGGCATCGCGCCGAGGTTTGCGCGGTCGCGGCAATCCGAGAACGCAGGGCCGGCCGGAATCGGCTGGCCGTAGTCGTTCTTCAGGTTGCGCAGCACGACGACGTAGCGGTGGCCCTCGAGGAAGTTCTTCGCCGGTCGGATCAGCAGCGCGGGCTGCTTGTCCGTGCGCGGGCCGAAGCCCTGCATCGGTAGCAGGTAGCCGGCGTTGAGGTCGATTTCCGCGTAGATCGGGTGGCGCTCGCCGGTGTCGGCGTCGAGCACGAGGATCGGCGCGTCCTCATCGGCGTAGCGCGCGAGGTCGGTCAGCGGCACCGCGCCGTTGATCGGGCCGAGCGGCTTGCCGTCGGGGCCCTTCACGGCGCCAATGCCCGGCACGTAGGTGATGATCAACTGACCCGGCGAGAAACCGTCCTGGCGGTTCCACTCGGTCGGGTCGATCGGCTTGCCTTCGACGTTGCGCGGCATCGCCAGCAGGCTGAAGTTGATGCGCTTGCCGGTGCCGCCGCTGGCCACCGACTGCGGGCTGCCGTCGCCGGCCTTCACCGTGAACCAGTCGCTCGGGAACGGGAACAGGCACTCGGCGGGATCGAGCATGTCGCAGCCGCGCAGCTGCGCATCCGCGGAGGCCTGCAGCAGGCGCGCATCCACGCCGGGCAGCCCGAGCGGACCCGCACCACCGTGCGTGAGGCCGTAGCAGGTGCCGTCCCTGTAGGCCGGATCGTCGGGATCCTCGCCAGTGAAGGCCTGGCAACCCTCCTCGAAGTAGCCCATGACCTTGATGAGCGGACACTGCGTGCCGGTCGCCGGGTCGCGGCCGGCCAGGCCGTTCCCGGCGCAGGCCTGGATGCTGGCGAGGGCGAGGTTGATGCGCTCCTCGGCCATGATCAGCGCGCAAGTCGTCGGGCCGCTGCTGTCGGTGCAGCTCAGCACGGCCGGCGGCACGTTCTTCTCGGGCGACGGATTGAAGAGCTGGTTGTAGCCCTCGATGCGCAACAGCGTCGCGGTCAGGGGCCCGAGCGAGACGCTCTCCTCGTAGCCGGTGAACGGCGCGACGAAGCCGTCGTCGCCGTCCTGCGCCACATAGCTGAATTCTTCTTCCGGCAGGATGTAGCCGAAGGAGTTGTGCGTCAGGCCGAGCAGCATGACCTTGGTCTTGGCCAGGCCGCGGATGTAATTGCCGTAAGTGTTCGTCGTCTCGCCCGGGACCGACACGACCTCGAGGCCCGTGTCGGCGCCGCCAAGCGTGATGCGCGACACCGTGGTGACCGCCACTGGCGCAACCTGCGGCAGGTCGTTGATCTGCGTGGGCGTCAGGCCCGGGATCTTGTCGACCGGCAGCTCGGCGAAGTTGTAGTAGCGGTTGAACGAGCCGGCGCCCGCCGCGGCGAGGAACGCCGGGTTGGTGATCGGCAGCACCACCTGCACCGAGCGCGAGCTCAGCGTCGGCGCCAGTTCGTGGCTGCTGATGACATTGCCGGAGTGCAGCAGGTAATCGGCAATGCCTTCACCGCGGCAGCGCACGTAGCCGAACTCATTCGCGCTGGGGTCCGGGTTGCCGGCTTCGCGGTTCGCACAGCCGGGGCGCTGGCCCTCGGGCGAGGCGTCGGCGATCGGGCCGTTGAAGTAAAGAGATGTGCCGCCTTCGTGGCTCTCGATCCAGTCCATCGCGCCGAGGATGTATTCCGAGTGCGGTGTGCGCGGCTTGTTGTCATCGCCGACGCTGGTCGGGTGCGCGTTGTACTGCAGCAGGCTGCCGACTGGCGTGCCGTCATCGCCGATGGCGCTCAGCAGCGTGATGGTGCCGTCGGCATCGGCGTTCGGGTCGATGCGCGGGCGACGGTAGTTGTTGAACGCGCTGGTGTAACCCTGGCGGTACGAGAGGTGCGCCGGGCGGCGCGTCGCGAAGGCTTCGGTCGCGGCGTCGCCGGCGGCCTTGTACAGCACGTTGACGATCCAGTCTTGCGGCACGCCGCCCCACAGGCCCTGCAGGTCGGCGGCAGCGTGCGAATGCGTGAGACCGAACAGGATGTTGTCCGGCGCGACCGTCACGCCTTGCGCCGCGGCCGCCGCGACGATGGCGTTCTTGACGCCCGCCTGGATCAGGTTGCCGGCGCCGATGGCGTCCGCCATCACGAATACGACGACCGTGCCGCCGGGCTTCTCGACCGCGAACAGGCGCAAGTTGGTGTTTTCATCCTGCCCCGCCTTGTTGCGGAACACGCGACGCGTGGCCGGCTCGGTGGTCGTGGCCTGCGCCGGGATGTCACCCGCCGGATCCGCCAGGTTCTGCCCGATATTGATGCCGAAGCCGCCGAGATTGAACTTCTGCAAGTGTTCGCCGCCGCCAAAGGCGCGCTCCTCGACGATGCCGTTGATCTGCGCTTGCGTCGGCACGATCGAGCGCTTCGCCGCGCCGATGTGCAGCAGGTTCGAGGTGTCGTCGTCCACGATCGTGCCGGTGGCCACGCCGTTGCCGATCTCGGCGCTCGCGCTCGGGGCACTGAGCAGCACGCGCAGCGTTTCGGCGTCGGGCTCGTCGGCGGAATCGTTGACGACCGTAACCGAGATCGTGCGCGAAGTCGCGCCGCCGCTGAACGTCACCGTGCCCGAACTCGCGCCGCTGTAATCCTGGCCGTGCGTGGTGGTCACGTCCACGATTTCGTAGTGGAGCGTCGCGCTGCCGCCATCCGGCGCGCGGCTGAGCGTGACCGGGAAGTCCAGCGTGCGCGTGCCCGCGTCCTTTTCGTTCAGGCTCGCATCGCCGATGCTCACGATGGCCTCGCCCATTGCGTTGACCGTGATGGACACCGTGGCGGGCGCTGAATCGCGCTCGCCGTCGCTGGCCACGAAGCGGAAATTGTCCGGTCCGTTGAAGTTGGCGTCCGGAACGTAGGTGTAGCCGCCATCGGCGTTGACCGTGGCCGTGCCGTGCAGCGCGGGTGCATTCACCCTGAACGTCAGCACGCTGCTGTCGATGTCGGTCGCGGCAAGCGCGCCCTCGTAGCGGGTGTCTTCGTTGATCGTGAACGCACTGCCCTGCGCCACCGGCGCATCGTCCACGGAGCGCACGAACACGTTCGCAGTCGCCGGCTGCGAGCGCGCACCCTGCGTGTCGGCCACGGTGTAGCTGAAGCTCGCGTCGCCGTAGAAGTTCGCGTCCGGCAGGAAGTTCACGCTGCCGTCGGCATTGACCGTGGCCACGCCGTGGCCCTGCGCAAGGATCGTGACCGAGGTGGGGGCGAGCGCGCTGTCGGCGTCAACGTCGTTGTGCAGCACGTCGAGGTTCGACGCGAAGGTGTCTTCGTCGGTACTGAAGCCGTCGTCGTAGGCCTGCGGCGCATCGTTGACGGGATTTACCGTCAACGTGAACGAAGTGCTGGCAGTGGCGGCGCCGTCACTGACGGTCACGGTGATCGCCGCGCTGCCGCTGGCGTTGGCCGCGGGCGTGAGCGTGAGCGTGCGGCTGGCGCCGCTGCCACCCAGGGCGAGCCCTGCGGCCGCGACCAGCTCGCTGTTGCCGGAGGTCGCCGTGACCGTCAGCGTGGCGGGATTGCTTTCGACATCGCCGACCGTGAACGCCAGCGCGCCGGTGGCGGTGTCCTCGTCCGTGGTCGTGGCTGGGATGCCCGAGATCGTCGGCGGCGTGTTGCTGGAGCGCGTGCGGGTGGTGAAGTAGCCGGTGACGCCGCCGACCGTGACGGACGTCTTGGTGTAGCCCAGGAACTGGCTGTTCGAAGTGTGTTGCAGCGTCAGCGTCTGGCCCACGGCCAAGGTGCCGTTGACCGCGGTGAAAGCGCCGCCGTTGATGCTGTATTCAGCGCCGGCGCCGGCGACGACCGGGATCGACGTGTTGTAGCCCTGCAAGGTGAGCGCGTTGGAGCGGACTTTCACGCCCGGCTC
>JAYUGN010000288.1:0-3372 GCA_043767605.1 Gammaproteobacteria bacterium | reverse complement strand
TGCGGCGCAGCGTCAGCGCGGCCCATTCGTAGACCGCGATCAGCACGACCGCGCCAAATACGACCCCGACCACGTCGGTGGAGCCGTACCACAGCGTGCCGAGCACGAAGGGCAGCAGCAGCAGGGCGGTGACGATGCGCTGGATCAGCACGAACCCTCACCCGGCCGCTGGCGCGCGCCCTCACCCGGCCGCTGGCCCTCACCCGGCCGCTGACGCGGCCGGCCTCTCCCAAATGGAGAGGCGAGAAAGGTCATGCGGCCTCCGGCACGCGGCCGTAGCGCCGCTCGCGCGAACGGAACCACTCGATGGCGCGGCCGAACTCGGCCTCGCGGAAATCCGGCCACAGCGTGTCGGTGAAGTACAGCTCGGCGTAGGCCAGCTGCCAGAGCATGAAATTGCTGACGCGGCGCTCGCCGCCGGTGCGGATCAGGAGATCCGTGGCGGGCAGGTCGGCGGTTTGCAGCCGTGCTTCGATGCCCTCCGCCGTGGGCGTGAGGCCCGCTTTCACGCAGGCGGCCGCGGCCTGCGCGATGTCGCCCTGGCCGCCGTAGCCGGCCGCCACGGTCAGCGCCAGCGACCGGTTGCTGGCCGTGCGCAGCTCGCTCTCTCGCATCAGGCGGCAGAGCTCCGCCGGGAAACCTGCGTGGTCGCCGATAAAGCGCAGGCGCACGTCGGCCTTGTGCAGCGCCTCGAGCTCGCGCGACAGCGTGCGCAGGAACAGCTGCATCAGCAGGCTCACTTCCTGCTCGGGCCGCGCCCAGTTTTCCTGGCTGAAGGCGAACACGGTCAGCGCCTCGATGCCGTGCTCGCGGCAGGCCCGCACGATCCGGCGCGCGCTCTGCACCCCGGCGCGGTGGCCGAAGCTGCGCGGGCGGCCGCGGCTCTTCGCCCAGCGGCCATTGCCGTCCATGATGATCGCGACGTGCCGGGGGCCGGGAGGCGTGGCGGGCACTGGGGCTTCGGAGGTCATCTGGACGAAGAGGCTAGAGCGGAGGCTGGAGACCTCTGCCTATAGCGACATCGTCTCCTTCTCTTTCGCCGCCGCCGTCTCGTCGACCTTGGCGATGTGCTGGTCGGTCAGCTTCTGGACCTCGGTCTCGGCGCTCTTCTCGACGTCGTCGCTGATCAGCTTCTTCCTGGCGGCGTCCTTCACTTCCTGCATGGCGTCGCGGCGCACGCTGCGGATGGCGATCTTGGCCTGCTCGGCCTCGGTCTTCACGACCTTCACCAGGTCCTTGCGGCGCTCCTCGGTCAGCGCCGGCATGATCAGGCGGATCGAGCTGCCGGCCGTGTTCGGCGTGATCCCGAGGTCGGAGGCCATGATGGCCTTCTCGATCGGGCCGACCATGTTCTTCTCCCACGGCGTGATCGAGATCGTGCGCGCGTCCTCGACCACCACGCTGGCGACGTTCGAGATCGGCACGTCGGAGCCGTAGTAATCCACTTTCAGGTGCTCGACCAGGCCCGCGCTGGCGCGGCCGGTGCGCAGCTTGGTGTACGCGGCCTTGAGCGAGTCGATGCTCCTGGCCATGCGTTCGGCGGCTTTCTTCTTCAGGTCGTCCAGCATTTCGTTCAGCTCCTCACCAGGGTGCCGACGTCCGATGAGCCCTTCATCAGGCGCATCAGGTCGCCGGCGGCATTCATGTTGAACACACGCAGCGGCAGCTTGTGGTCGCGGCACAGCACGATCGCGGTCTGGTCCATCACGCCGAGGCGGCGGTCCAGCACCTCGTCGTACGTGAGCACGTCGTACTTCTTCGCTTTCTTGTCCTTCACCGGGTCGGCCGTGTAAATGCCGTCCACTTTCGTCGCCTTCAGCATCAGGTCGGCGTTGACCTCGATCGCGCGCAGCGCGGCGGCCGAGTCGGTCGTGAAGAACGGGTTGCCGGTGCCGGCGGCGAAGATCACGACGCGGCGCTTCTCGAGATGGCGCACGGCCTTCAGGCGGATGAAGTCCTCGCAGACTTCATTGATGCGGATCGCCGACTGCACGCGCGCTGGCACGCCGTTGCGCTCCAGCGTGTCCTGCAGCGCAAGCGCGTTGATCACGGTGGCCAGCATGCCCATCTGGTCGCCGGTGACACGGTCCATGCCGGCGCGGGCCAGGCCCTCGCCGCGGAAGATGTTGCCGCCGCCGACCACGATCGCCACCTGCACGCCGAACTCGATGACGTCCTGGATCTCGCGCGCCAGCTTCGCCATCACGTCGGGCGAGATGCCGTAGTCGAGCTTGCCCATCAGGGCCTCGCCCGACACCTTCAGGAGGATGCGCTTGTAGGCTGGCTTGTTGGGCACGCTCGCTCCGGGTGGGAAAAGGGGTCGCAGTCCACTTTATTACAAAGGAAAAGGACTGCGACCCCTTTTCAGTGGGGCTTGACCATGGCGGCCACTTCGGCCGCAAAGTCCCCGGTCGGTTTCTCGATGCCCTCGCCGACCTCGAACCGGACGAACCGGGCCACCGAGCCTCCGCGCGCGGCCAGCACCTTTTCGACCGTCTGGTCCGGGTCCTTGACGAAGGCCTGGCCCAGCAGCGTGATCTCGCCGAGGAACTTGCGCAGCTTGCCCTCGACCATCTTCTTGACGATCTCCGGGGGCTTGCCGGCGGCCTGCTCGGCCGTCTGCGCCTCGATGACCTTGCGCTCGGAGTCCTGCAGGTCGGCCGGAACCTCGGCCGCCGCCAGGAACTGCGGGCGCTGCGCCGCCACGTGCATCGCGATGTCCTTGCCCAGCTCCAGGTCGCCCTTGGCCAGCGCCACGACCACGCCGATGCGGTTGCCCGCATGGATGTAGGTCGCCAGCGGGCCACCGGCCGACTTCACCAGCTCGACGCGCCGCAGGGTGATGTTCTCGCCGATCCTGGCGACCATCGCCTTGCGGATCTCCTCGAGCGTCTGCGCGCCGGACCTGGCGGCGCCCAGCTGCTCGACCGTCGCCGGCTTCGCGGCCAGCGCGGCCGCCGCCGCAGCCTTGGCGAAATCCTGGAAGTCGTCGCCCTTGGCGACGAAGTCCGTCTCGCAGTTGACTTCGACGATCGCGATGGCGTCGCCGGAAGCGGCCACCGCGATGGCGCCGTCGGCCGCGGTGCGGCCGGCCTTCTTGACCGCCTTGGCCTGGCCTTCCATGCGCAGCTTCTCGATCGCCAAGGGGATGTCGCCGCCCGTGGCGACCAGCGCCTTGCGGCAATCCATCATGCCGGCGCCGGTGCGTTCGCGGAGTTCCTTGACCTGGTCAGCAGTTACTTGCGTCATGTACCTATTCCTTGCCCTCGGGTTCCTTGTCTTCCAGCTTGTGACGGCGGGGCTTGGTCTCGATCTTGGCTTCCTTCTTCGGGGCCGCCGGCTTGCCGGGGCGTCCGCGCGGCTTGGCCGCAG
>JAYUGN010000287.1:0-9586 GCA_043767605.1 Gammaproteobacteria bacterium | reverse complement strand
GCGTCGGCAGGCCCGACGCATCCTTGGCGTCGCACACCGTCTCGGAAATGCCCAGGTCCTCGATGCCGGTCAACGCGACGATGTCGCCCGCCTGCGCCTCGGGCACTTCGATCTTGTCCAGGCCCATGAAGCCCAGCACCTGCAGCACGCGGCCCGGCCGGGAATGGCCTTCGCGATCGATCACGGAGACCTGCATGTTGGTCTTGACCTTGCCGCGCTTGATGCGGCCGGTGCCGATGACGCCCACGTAGCTCGAATAGGCCAGCGAGGTGATCTGCATCTGGAACGCGCCGTTCGGGTCCACGTCGGGCGCCTTCACCTTGTCGACGACGGTCTGGAACAGATAATCCATGTTGCCTTCGCGGATGTCGGGATTGTTGCCCGAGTAACCGTGCAGCGCGCTGGCGTAGACGATCGGGAAGTCGAGCTGCGTTTCGTTGGCGCCGAGGCGATCGAACAGGTCGAAGATCTGGTCCACGACCCAGTTGGCGCGCGCGCCCGGGCGGTCGATCTTGTTCACGACGAGGATCGGGTTCAGGCCCATGTTGAAGGCCTTCTGCGTCACGAAGCGCGTCTGCGGCATCGGGCCGTCGGCCGCGTCCACCAGCAGGCAGACCGAGTCCACCATCGACAGCACGCGTTCGACTTCGCCGCCGAAGTCGGCGTGTCCGGGCGTGTCGACGATGTTGATGCGGTAGTCGGTGCCGGTGCGGTGGTCGAGCCAGCGGATCGCCGTGTTCTTCGACAGGATGGTGATGCCGCGCTCGCGCTCCAGGTCGTTCGAATCCATGATCCGCTCGCCCAGGTGCTCGCGCTTGTCGAGCGTCTGGCTCTGGCGCAACAGCTTGTCCACCAGCGTGGTCTTGCCGTGGTCGACGTGGGCGATGATGGCGATGTTGCGCAGGTTCTGGATCACGGCAAGTCTCTGAAAAGAAAAGGGGCCAGACCCCCTTTTGGAAATGGTGGTCTGACCCCGATTTTTGGGGCGCGAAGTATAGGGGAAAACCCCTATTTGGGCGCGATTGCGGGCACCGGTTCGGCCGGCGCAACCAGCGGCGCCGCATCGGCGGGCACCGCCGGGCGCGAGCGACTGCGTCAGCGCCTGGCGATTCTCCGAGTGGAAAAGCGCCGCGATTTTAGCCTTGCTAGGCTGGCCGCCGGCTGGGAGAACGACACTAATGACCAGGTCACTCGCGGTAATGGTTTTCAGCGCGGCGCTCGCCGGCTGCGCCGGCCTGCCGCCCGAGCTGCAGGATGTGCTGAACAGCACGGTCCAGCAGGCCGCGGCCGGCGGCTCGCTCAGCGAGACCGACATCGCGGCGGGCCTGAAGGAGGCGCTGGCCACCGGCACGACGCGCTCGATCTCGCGCATCGGCGTCACCGACGGCTTCTGGCAGAACCCGCGCCTGAAAATCCCCCTGCCCGACACCCTGACCCAGGTCGAGAAGACCCTGCGCATGCTGGGCCAGGGCGGCAAGGTGGACGAGTTCCACCTGAGCCTGAACCGCGCCGCCGAGCAGGCGGTGCCCGAGGCAGCCTCGATCTTCGGCAACGCGATCCGCGGCATGACGCTGGCCGATGCGCGCTCGATCCTGCAAGGCGCGCCCGATGCTGCCACGAACTATTTCCGCGGCAAGACCTCGGCGGTGCTCACCGCGAAGTTCGCGCCGATCGTGGCCAGGGCCACGGCCTCGGTCGGCGCCACGCGCAAGTACAAGGACCTCGCCGGCAAGGTCACCCGGCTGGTGCCCGGTTACCAGCTACAGGACATCGACGCTTACGTAACCTCGCGCGCGCTGGACGGCCTGTTCCAGACGCTCGGCGATGAAGAAATGCGCATCCGCCAGGACCCGGCGGCGCGCACCACGGAAATCCTGCGCAAGGTGTTTGGCAACCATTCATAGCGGAGTCCCCCTCATGCGTACCCTGCTCGCCCTCGCGGCCCTGCTGCCGCTCGCTGCCCACGCCCTCACCGCCGACGAACTGGTGGCGAAAAACCTCGCCGCGCGCGGCGGCGCCGAGAAGCTGCGCGCCATCAAGAGCGTGCAATGGACCGGCAAGCTGCGCTTCAACGGCGGCGGCGGCATGGTCGAGGCCGACTACAAGGCCACCGCCCGGGCGCCAGGGCGCGTGCGCGAGAGCATCAACGTGCAGGGCTTCGACAACATCTACGCCTACGACGGCAAGAGCGGCTGGAAGATCGAGCCGGGTGGCGGCCGCCGCGATCCCGAGCGGCTCTCCGCCGACGACGCCAAGTCGCTGGTCGAGGACGCGGACTTCACCGGCTTTCTGCTGGATGCGAAGGCCAGGGGCTTCAAGCTGGAATACCTGGGCACCGACGATGTCGACGGCACCGGCGCGCACAAGCTGAAAGTGACGCGCGGCAACGGCGATTTCCACTACGTGTTCCTCGACCCGGACCAGTTCCTCGAGATCCGCACCGAGACGCACCGCTGGGTGCGCGGCACCGAGGAAGTGGCCGAGGCGGATTTCGGCGAGTACGAAAACGTCAACGGCACCTTCTGGCCGTTCCTCGTGAGCAGCGGACCCAAGGGCGGCGGCAAGAGTATCGCGCTCATCGAAAAGCTCGAGCTCGACCTGCCCGCGGACGATGCGCTGTTCCGCTTCCCTGAAACCGCGAAAAAGAAATAAGGAACCGACATGATCAATTTCCTCCGTCATGCCCGCGCAGGCGGGCATCCATGGATCCCCGCTTTCGCGGGGATGACAGCCGCGCTCGCGGGTCTCGCCTTCGCCAGTGCCGCCCCTGCGGTCACCGTGGACAGCGGCACGATCTCGGGCCTCTCTGCCCGCAATATCGGCTCGGCGGCCATGAGCGGGCGCATCGCCGCCCTGGCCGCGTACAACACGCCGGACGGCAAGGTCACGCTGTTCGTCGGCGCCGCCAGCGGCGGCGTCTGGAAATCCAGCGACGGCGGCACCACCTTCAGGCCGGTGTTCGACAAGCAGGCGGTGCAGTCCATCGGCGCGCTGGCGGTGGATCCGTCAAACCACAAGGTGGTGTGGGCCGGCACGGGCGAGCCCTGGACGCGCAACAGCGTCTCGGTCGGCGACGGCATCTACAAATCCGAGGACGGCGGCGACACCTGGACGAACACGGGCCTGCCGAATTCGGAGCGCATCAGCAAGATCCTGGTGCACCCGAAGAGCGGCAACACGGTCTACGCCTGCGTGCCGGGAAAATTGTGGGGCGACTCCGCCGAGCGCGGCCTCTACAAGACCAGCGACGGCGGCAAGACCTGGGCGCTAGTGCTCAAGGGCCCCAATCTCTCCACCGGCTGCGGCGGCGTGACGATGGATCCGAAGGATCCGAACGTGCTGATCGCCTCGCTGTGGGATTTCCGCCGCAAGGCCTGGACCTTCCGCTCGGGCGGCGACGGCCCCGAGGCGTTTTCCGGCAGCGGCCTGTTCCGCAGCGCCGACGGCGGCGCAACCTGGACCGAGCTGAAGCCCTCGATGAACGCGGGCTTCCCGGCGAAACCCTACGGCCGCATCGCCGTGACGATCGCGCCGAGCAATCCGAAAATTATCTACGCCGCGATCGAGTCCACCCGCAGCGCGCTGTTCCGCTCGGACGACGGCGGCAAGACCTGGCAGGAGCGCGACCGCAGCCGCTGGATGGTGTGGCGGCCGTTCTACTTCTCGAACCTGGTCGTGGACCCGAAGAACGCCGAGCGCCTGTTCAAGCCGGACGGCGCGATGATCGTGAGCAGCGACGGCGGCAAGAGCTTCGGCGTGGACGGCGGCTTCGTCGGCATGCACGGCGACGTGCACGACCTCTGGATCGATCCGGCCAACACGCAGCACCTCATTGCCGGCGACGACGGCGGCCTGTGGCTCAGCTACGACGGCGGCAACAAGTGGTGGAAGAACGACGGCCTGCCGATTTCGCAGTTCTACCACGTGAGCGTGGACGACAAGGATCCGTACCAGGTCTATGGCGGCCTGCAGGACAACAGTTCCTGGGCCGGCGATTCGCAATATCCGGGCGGCATCACCAGCTCGCGCTGGGAAACGCTCGGCGCCGGCGACGGTTTCTGGACCTGGGCCGACCCGGCCGATCCCGACTACGTCTATTCCGAGGCGCAGGGCGGCTACGTCGCGCGCGTCAACCGCAAGACGCTCGAGTACCGCTGGATCCAGCCGGGTGCCGGTTATCACGAGAAGCTGCGCTACCACTGGAACACGCCGCTGGTCACCTCGCCCACCGAGAAGGGCACGATCTACATCGGCGCGCAGTTCCTGTTCCGCTCGCGCGACCACGGCCAGAACTGGGAGCGCATCTCGCCGGACCTCACCACCAACGACCCGGAAAAGCAGAAGCAGGAAGAATCCGGCGGCGTCACCGTGGACAACTCCTCGGCCGAGATGCACACGACGATCTACTCGATCAGCGAATCACCGAAGGACGGCAAGACGATCTGGGTCGGCACCGACGACGGCAATCTGCAACTGACGCGCGATGCGGGCAAGCACTGGTCCAACACCATCGTCAACGTCAAGGGCGTGCCGCGCTACTCGACCGTGTCCTGGGTGGAGGCGAGCCGGCACGATGCCGGCACGGCGTACGCCGCCTTCGACCGCCACGCCGCCGGCGACATGGACCCCTACGTCTACAAGACGGCCGATTTCGGCAAGAGCTGGATGCGCATCGTCGCGCCCGCGGCGGGCGTGCGCGGCTACGCGCACGTGATCAAGGAAGATCCGGCCAAGGCCAACCTGCTGTTCCTCGGCACCGAATTCGGGCTGTGGATCTCGCTCGACGGCGGCGCGAGCTGGGCGCAGTTCACCGGCGGCGATTTTCCCAACGTGTCGGTGCGCGACCTCGTCGTGCAAGCGCGCGAATCCGACCTGGTCGTGGCCACGCATGGCCGCGGCATCTGGATCGTCGATGACATCACGCCGCTGCGAGCGCTCACGCCCGAGGTCCTCGGCAGCGAAGTGAGCTTCCTCGACAACCGGCCGCAGCAGCAGCGCATCCAGGGCAACGGCGGCTGGGCCAACGGCGATGCAGCGTTTGTCGGCGCCAACCCGGTGGACGGCGCGGTCATCACTTACTACCAGCGCGTGCGCCATCTGTTCGGCAAGCTGAAGCTGGAGATCCTCGACGACAAGGGCAAACGGGTGACCTCGCTGCCGGCGAATCCGCGCCGCGGCATCAACCGCGTGACCTGGGATATGCGCGTGGCGCCGCCGCGCGTGCCGCGCGCGGCAACGCAGGCCGGCGCGCAGTTCGGTCCGCGCGTGGTGCCCGGCACCTACACCGCGCGCCTGACCAAGGGCGGCCAGGTGTTCGAGAAGAAGATCGAGGTCGGCCTGGACCGGCGCGCCAAATTCACGCTCGCCGACCGCAAGGCCAATTTCGACGCCGCCATGGCCGTGCACGCGCTGTTCGGCGAGGAGAGCGACCTGGTCGCGCGCATCGCCGCCCTGAACCAGCAACTGCAGGCGCGCATGGACAAGGCGGGCGCCAACCTCAAGCCGCGGCTCGCCGCGCTGGGCGCAGCCGCCGACGAGATCAAGCGCAAGATCGTCGCGACCAAGGAAGGCGGCGCGATCACCGGCGAAGAACGCCTGCGTGAGCACACCGACACGCTCTACGGCTTCCTGCTGCAGTACGAGGGCAAGCCAGCGACTTACCAGCTCGAGCGCACCGAGGTGCTGCGGCGCGAGTTTGGCGACGTGAAGAAGGAGTTCGAGGCGCTGCTCTCGACCAACCTTGCGGCCGTGAACGATGCGCTGGCCGGCGCGAAGTTGGAGACGCTGCAGGCGCCGTAACCGTCTCCCTCTCCCCGCAAGGCGGGGAGAGGGCCGGGGTGAGGGGCGGCTGTTCATTACCTCCGAGGTGTCTTGTTTTATGAACGACGCTCATTTAGCCTGTTATTGAACGTCGTTCATAAACGACTCCGGGAGAACCCGCATGAACTTGTTCGCACGCATCCGCAACGTCGTGGTCGCCAACGCCCATCACGCCGTCGACCAGGCCGAAAACCCCCACGTGATGGCCAACCAGGTCTTGCGCGACCTGGGCGAGGAGGTCCAGGCGACGCGGCGTTCGCGGGTCGCCGCTCTCGGCGCCGAGCGCCACCTGCTGCGCCAGCGCGACCAGTTCGAGTCTTCGAAGCTGATCAACAAGCTGGCCGAAGCGCGCACCGAAAAGCTCCTCAAGGAATACGCGCAGGAGCGCCCGTGACTGCGCTAGCGCACCCGCTTCCGGACGGTTTTTCTCGTCGCGAGGCCGGTGACCATCAGGTCCACCACGCCGTCGGACAAGTCGCGGTAGTCGGTGAGGCCGGTCCACTTCAGCTTGCCGCTGACCGCCAGCGTGCAGACGCCGTGCACACCACTCCACAGCCCGGCGGCCGCAGTGCGCAGCGCCTCGGGCCGGGCGGCCGGGATCAGCGGCCGCAGCTGAGACTCGACCAGCCCGAACAGGCGCTTGAGGCGCAGGTCCGTGGAGTGGCGCGGCTGCATGTCGGCCGGCAGCTGGTGCTCGAACAAGAGCCGGAAGCGGTTGGGATTGCGCCGGGCGAACTCGATGTAGGCCCCGCTCATCGCGCGCAGGCGCTCGCGCGCATCGCCTGCCGTCTCCAGCGCATCCTGGAGAAAGGTGTGGATCGCATCTGCCGTTCGCTCGTTGATGATCGCCAGCAGGTCGTCCTGGTTGGCGAACAGCAGGTAGAGGTTGCCGACCGTGTAACCGATGGCCTTGGCGACCTTGCGCATGGAAAAGCCGGCAATGCCCTCCCGGACGATGAGCAACTCGGCAGCGGACAACGCCATCTCGCGCTGCTGTTCCTGGCTGTGCTCGTTACGGCGTCCCATCGCGTGATCTGACCGGCGGCCCCGACGCGGCGCAGTTTACCTTTTTTATGAACATTGTCCATTTAGACGGAGCGAACATGAAGAACCTGATCGCGGTGATGGCGCTGGCGCTGAGCGTGGTGGCTTGCGGCAGCATGGGGCCGCAGCGCTCCGAGGGGGTTTCGGCCAGCCTGGTGGATTTTCTCTATCCCAAGGACGAGAAGCCCGACGCGGTGACCGACAAGGTGCCACACCTGCAGGTTCCGCTGACCGTGGGCCTCGCCTTCGTGCCGCGCGGCGCCGGCTGCGCGTATCGCTGCAACGGGGGCCCGAGCGCAGCATTGCAAGCTGAACTGCTCGGCCGGGTAAAGGACGCCTTTGCCGGGCGGAACTACATCCGCGAGATCAAGATCGTGCCGGAGTCCTATCTGCGCCTGGGCAAGGGCTTCACCTCGGTGGAACAGCTGTCGCGACTGTACGGCTTCGACGTGATCGCACTGGTGTCATACGACCAGGTCGCCCTCGGCACCGAACGCACCTCATCACTGCTGTACTGGACCATCGCGGGCCTGTACGTGATCAAGGGCAACCGCGATGACGTCAACACCTTTGTGGATACTGCCGTGATCGACGTCAAGACCCACAAGCTGCTGCTGCGGGCGCCGGGCGTGGACGTGCGGGCATTCAACGCCACCCAGGTCGAGAACAGCCACGAGGTGATGGTGCAGCAGGCCGACAGCCTGCGCGTCGCCACCGACCAGATGATCGGCAACCTGAACACCGAGCTCGAGACCTTCCGCGAGCGAATCAAGGCGGACAATTCGGTTATCGTCACCCGGCGGGACGGGACGGCGAGCGGCGGCGCGGGCGCAATGGGCGTCCTGCCGCTGGCAGGGTTGCTGCTCGCCGCACTGGCGCGGCGCCGCTCGCGCAAACAGAACTAAGGGGAATTCATGAGCACGCAGTTTGGGTTGCTGAAGGAACGCCGCTTCGGCCCGTTTTTCTGGACACAGGCCTTCGGCGCGTTCAATGACAACGTCTACAAGAACGCGCTGGTCATCATGATCGCGTTCCAGGCGGCGCAACTCACGGCCACGCAGGTCAACCTGTACGTGAATCTCGCGGCGGGCCTGTTCATCCTGCCGTTCTTCCTGTTCTCGGCCACCTCGGGCCAGATCGCGGAGAAATACGAGAAGTCGCAGCTGATCCGCGGCGTGAAACTGCTCGAGGTCGGCATCATGCTGCTGGCGGCGGCGGGCTTCTGGATGGCCAACCCGAACTTCCTGATGGTGGTGCTGTTCCTGCTCGGCACGCAGGCCACCCTGTTCGGGCCGGTGAAGTACGGAATCCTGCCGCAGCACCTGCGCGACCACGAACTGGTCGGCGCCAACGGCCTGGTCGAGATGGGCACCTTCGTCGCGATCCTGCTCGGCACGATGCTCGGCGGCTGGCTGATCGGGCTGGCGGCGGGCAAGGCCTGGGTCGGCATCGCGGTCGTCCTGATCGCGATCTGCGGGTACTTCGCCAGCCGCGGCATTCCCGAGGCCCCCGCGGCAGCGCCGGACCTGAAGATCAACTGGAACCCGCTGACGGAGACCTGGCGCAACTTCCAGTTCATGAAGGGCAACCGCACTGTGTTCCTGTCGGTGCTTGGCATCTCGTGGTTCTGGTTCTACGGCGCCACGTTCCTCGCGCAGTTGCCGGCTTACACCAAGGCCTATCTTGGTGGCGACGAGAGCGTGGTCACCCTCATGCTGACCGTGTTCTCGCTCGGCGTCGGCGCCGGCTCGCTGCTCTGTGAAAGGCTGAGCGGCGGCAAGATCGAGATGGGCCTCGTGCCGTTCGGCGCCATCGGCCTGACCGTGTTCGGCCTCGACCTGTTCTTCGCCAAGCCAGACCTCGCCGCGGCCACCGGCCTGCCTTGGCGCGAGGCGCTGCACCAGCCCGGCAACCTGCGCGTGGCCTTCGACCTCGCGATGACCGGCCTGTTCGGCGGGTTCTACATCGTGCCGCTGTACGCGCTGATCCAGAGCCGCTCGGCGCCGTCGCACCGCTCGCGCATCATCGCGGGCAACAACATCCTCAACGCTTTCTTCATGGTCGGGTCGGCGCTGATGTCCATCCTGCTCTTGAAGGCTGGGCTGACGATCCCGCAGCTGCTGCTGACGGTGGCGCTGATGAACGCAGCCGTCGCCTTGTTCATCTTCGGCCTGCTGCCCGAGTTCCTGATGCGTTTCGTCGTCTGGATCCTGATCAACACGCTCTATCGCGTGCGCGCCGAGGGCCTCGACAAGATCCCCGAGGAAGGCCCATGTGTCGTGGTCTGCAACCACGTGAGCTTCATCGACGCGCTGATCGTCGGCGGCACCGTGCGCCGGCCGCTGCGTTTCGTCATGTATTACAAGATCTTCAACGTGCCGGTGCTGAGCTGGATCTTCAAGACCGCGCGTGCGATCCCGATCGCCGGCGCGAAAGAGGACGAGGCCCTGATGAACAAGGCCTTCGACGAGATAGACGCGGCGTTGAAGGCCGGCGACATCATCGCCCTGTTCCCCGAGGGCGGGCTGACGCCTGACGGCCAGCTGCAGCCGTTCCGGCCCGGCATCGAGAAGATCCTGGCACGCTCACCGGTGCCGGTCGTGCCGCTGGCGCTGCGCAACCTTTGGCGCAGCATGTGGTCGCGCCGCTGGATGAAGCTGCGAATGCAGCGCGCGCGCCTGCCGCGCCGCTTCCGCGCGCGCATCGAGCTGGTGGTCGGCGA
>JAYUGN010000286.1:0-3395 GCA_043767605.1 Gammaproteobacteria bacterium | reverse complement strand
ATCAGCGGCAGCACCGCCGACGTGGGCAGCTGGGGCTACCGCATTTCCGGCTGGACCTCGGGCAACCAGACGATCTTCGAGGCCGCCGACGCGGGCGTGAAATTCCCGCTGACCGATTCCATCCCGACGCGCGCCGGCTTCTTCACGGTAACGCCGGACGACAGCAAGGCGACCACGACCGGAGTGGCCGTCGATCATCCGTTCACCGTCACCAACCTGTTCTTCACGGCCGACGTCATTGACTTCACTTTGTCGGGAACCAGCACCGGTTACACGGTGCAGCTGCGCAGCGATCTCAACTGCGATGGCGACAGCAGCGACGGCGCCGCGCTCACCGACCTCGACGGCGATGGCCTGCCCGACACCGGCCTGTTATCCCCCACCGGCACCGCGGGCGCCAGCGCCTGCTTCGTGCTGCGCACGACCGCGGACGCCAGCGCCACGACCCTGGACACCACCCGCATCAGCGCCGTGTCGTTCATGGACAAGAAAGTCGTGCCCGCCAGCAACACCACGCGCTTCGTGGACAAGACCACGACGCTGCCACCGTCCATCGCCGCAGCTTTCAGTCCGAGTCCGGTCGCCGGCGGCAGCAACGCGACGCTCACCTTCACGCTGAGCAATCCCAATCCGCTGGCGGTCGCGCTCGGCACCACCGCGACGGCCTATGCGTTCACCGATGCGTTCCCGGTCGCGCCCGGCGCCATGACGCTGGCCAGCACCACGACGACCAACACTTGTGGCGGCGCGCTGACCGACGATACCGGCGGCTCGGTGGGCGCCGGCGACACCGGCATCCGCTACAGCGGCGGCACGATTCCAGCCAATGGATCCTGCACGGTGTCGGTCCAGGTCACCGCGACCGTGGCCGGTGATTACGTCAACCCCTCTTCGGCACTCACCACGACTACTTTCGGCTCCGGCAACACCGCCAGCGCCACGCTGACGGTCGAGGCGGCACCGGTGATCACGGTCAGCGCCGCCGCGGTCGTGATCTCCGACCCCCTGCACGGCGCGACCAGCCCGCTCGCCATTCCGGGCGCCGTCATCGAATACACGCTCAGCGTGGCCAACGCCGCCGGCAGCGCGGCCGCCACCAGCGTGACGATTGCCGACGCCATTCCCGCGAGCACGACCTACCTGGCCGGCAGCCTGAAGGTAAACAGCGCAGCCGAGGACGACGGCAACTCCGGCGCGGACGAGACTGACCCGGATGGCGCCGACTTCGGCCTGACCACGGTCAACACGGTGACGGCGCGCATCGGATCCATCGCCGGCGGCACGACGGCCACCGTCGTGTATCGCGTCACCATCAACTAGGCCGGGCCCACCATGACAGCGAAAACAACGCCCCCCACCACCATCCGCCTGCGCGACATCGCACGCGGACTGATCAAGTCGCTGCCCGACACGCCCACCGCGCTCAGTGGCCTGGCCACGCTGCTGAAAGTGCAGTTCGGCCGCACGCTCTCGGTCGGCGCCGTGCTGGAACAGCGCGCCAGCAGCCACGCCGACAACGCGGCGCTGCTGTTCGAGAGCCAGCGCTGGACCTGGCGGCAGTTCAACACCTGGGTGAACCGCCATGCGCACGCGCTCTCGAAAGCCGGTGTCGTGCGCGGCGACACGGTCTGCTTGCTGATGGAGAACCACGCGGCGGGCCTTGCGCTGGTCGCGGCCACGGCCAAGCTCGGCGCGGTGGCCGGCATGCTGAACCCGAACCTGCGCGGCGATGCCCTGCGCCACAGCATCAAGGCGATGAACCCGGCGCGCATCGTCGTCGGCGGTGAATGCCTCGAGGCCTGGCCGGAGCTTGCCGGCATCGCGCCCGCTCAGCCGTTCTGGCTGCGCGGCTACGGCGAGGCACAGTGTCCCGAAGGTTTCGCGGACCTGGAGAAACTTGCCGCCCAATCCTCCGGCCAGAACCCGGCGAGCACGGCTCAGGTGCAACTCACCGACCGCTTCTGCTGCATCCTGACCTCCGGCACGACCGGGATGCCGAAGGCCTCGATCATGACGCACCAGCGCTGGCTGCGCGGCATGGCCGGCATGGGCCAGCTGACGCTGCGCATGAAGGCCGGCGAAGTCATCTACTGCGCGCTGCCGCTGTACCACAACAATGCGCTGACGGTGTCCTGGGGCGCCTCGATGGGCACCGGCGCGGCGCTGGCGCTCGACCGCAAGTTTTCCGCCAGCAAGTTCTGGGACCGCATCCGCCATTTCGAGGCCGACGCGTTCTCGTACATCGGCGAGCTGTGCCGCTACCTCGTGGCGCAGCCGCCCTCGCCGCGCGACCGCGAGCACCACGTGCGCGCCTGCATCGGCAACGGCCTGCGGCCGGACATCTGGACCACGTTCAAGACGCGCTTCAATATCGAGCGCATCTGCGAGTTCTACGGCGCCAGCGAAGGCAACATGGTGTTCGTCAACGGCTTCAACGTGGATGAGACGGCCGGTTACTGCCCCTATTCGTTCGCGGTGGTCGAGTGCGACCTCGACAGCGCCGCGCCGCGCCGTGGCGCCGGCGGCACGCTCATCAAGGTGGCGAAAGGCGGCGTCGGCCTGCTGCTGACCGAGGTGAGCGACAGCGCGCCCTTCGACGGCTACACCGACGCGCGGGCGGGCGAGGCCAAGCTGGTGCGCAACGCCTTCGCCGACGGCGACACCTGGTTCAACACCGGCGACCTCGTGCGCGACCAGGGCTGGCGCCACATCCAGTTCGTGGACCGGCTCGGCGACACGTTCCGCTGGAAAGGCGAAAACGTCGCGACCACCGAGGTCGAGGCGGCGCTGCGCGCCGCGCCCGGAATCGCAGATTGCACGGTCTATGGCGTGGCCGTGCCGAACACCGACGGCCGCGCCGGCATGGCGGCGATCACGCTCGCGCCTGGCGTGGCGCTCGCCGGCGTGGAACTGGCGGCGCATCTGTGCGCCGCGCTGCCGGCCTACGCCGTGCCGCTGTTCCTGCGGGTGGTGGCCGAAGTCGAAACCACCGCAACCTTCAAGGCCCGCAAGCAGGCACTTCGCGAAGCCGGCTTCGACCCGGCGCGCATCCCGGAGCCGCTGTACGTGCTGGCCGACCGGGCGCGGGGCTATGAGCCGCTGACCGGCGCGCTGCTTGGAGATATCGCGAGCGGCCGCCAGCGTTTGTAACCCGTCATTCCGCGGGGCCGTCATTCCCGCGAACGCGGGAACCCATCACGCCCTCGCTGACGCTCGCCGTAGGCTGGGCTGAGCGCGTAGCGCGAAGCCCAGCAGCAGCCCGCCCTCGCTGCGCTCGGGATCTGGCAGCCCTGCGCCGGCAAGCTGGGTTGCGCGTGGCTGATGTCGGATATCGCCCTCGCTTCATGGCTCGCCGGACCGCTGCTCGGATTCGCCTCGCCATGTCTCGGCTCCCC
>JAYUGN010000285.1:0-3413 GCA_043767605.1 Gammaproteobacteria bacterium | reverse complement strand
GCCTGCGCGCGCGGCTGAAGCTCAGCGCCGGCCCGGCAGGATCGTAGGCTCGGCTTTCGCCAGCGTCTGCGGGTAGTCCAGCGTGTAGTGCAGGCCGCGGCTCTCGCGGCGGGCCTGCGCGCTGCGCACGATGAGGTCGGCCACCACCACGAGGTTACGCAGTTCGATCAGGTCGCTGCTGATCTTGTAGTTGCCGTAGTACTCGTGGATCTCGCGGTCCAGCAGCTCGATACGGTTGGCCGCGCGCGCAAGGCGCTTGTTGGTGCGCACGATGCCGACGTAATCCCACATCGTGCGGCGCACTTCCTGCCAGTTGTGCGAGACGACGATGTCCTCGTCGGAGTCGGTCACGCGCGAGGCGTCCCACGGCGGCAGCGGGCCCGGCGCCACGCGCCGCGCCAGCGTTTCGTGCAGGTCGGTGGCGGCGGCTTCGGCGAACGCCAGGCACTCGAGCAGCGAGTTGCTGGCCATGCGGTTGGCGCCGTGCAGGCCGGTGCAGGCCACTTCGCCGATCGCGTACAGCCCGTCCACGTCGGTGTGCGCGGCGAGGTCGGTCATCACGCCGCCGCAGGTGTAGTGCGCCGCGGGCACCACCGGGATCGGCTGGCGCGTGATGTCGAGCCCGAGCTCGAGGCAGCGCGCGTGGATGGTGGGGAAGTGGCCACGGATGAACTCCGGCGACTTGTGCGTGATGTCTAGGTAGACGTAGTCCAGGCCCAGGCGCTTCATCTCGTGGTCGATCGCGCGCGCGACCACGTCGCGCGGCGCCAGTTCGGCGCGCGCGTCGAAGCGGTCCATGAAGCGCTCGCCGGCGCTGCCGTCGGCGGCGGGCAGCTTCAGCAGCGCGCCCTCGCCGCGCAGTGCCTCGGAGATCAGGAAGGTCCGCGATTCCTTGTGGAACAGGATCGTCGGGTGGAACTGCATGAATTCCATGTTGGCGATGCGGCAGCCCGCGCGCCAGGCCATCGCGATGCCGTCGCCGGAGGCGCCGTTCGGGTTGCTCGAATAGAGGTACGCCATGTTGGCGCCGCCGGTGGCGAGCACCACGGCCTTGGCGGCAAAGGCGCTGACGCTGCCGCGCATGCGGTCGAGCAGGTAGGCGCCGAGCACGCGCTTGCCGGCTCGGTCCACGATCAGGTCCACCGCGACGCAGTGCTCGCGCACCTTGATGCGCGGATGCGCGGCGGCCAGCGAGGCGAGGGTGGTCTCGACCGCGCGGCCGGTGGAGTCGGCCGCGTGCACGACGCGGCGATGGCTGTGGCCGCCCTCGCGCGTGAGGTGCAGCCGCTCGCCGGAGAAATCCTCGTCGTCGAGGGTGAACTTCACGCCCTGGTCGATCAGCCAGCGGATGCAGTCGGGGCCGCGGCTCACGGTGAAGCGCACCGCAGGCTCAAAGCACAGTCCCGCGCCGGCCACCAGCGTGTCGCGCACGTGGTTCTCGAGCGAGTCGTTTTCGTCGAGCACCGCCGAGATGCCGCCCTGCGCCCACAGCGTGCTGCCGCCGGACAGCGTGCCCTTCGACACCATCGTCACGGCGTGGCCCGCCTGCGCGAGGCGCAGCGCACACGACAAGCCGGCAGCGCCGCTGCCGAGGACCAGCACGTCGGAAAATCCGCCCATGCCGAAGTTTAGGCTGTTCCCGGAATGGCGCGCCTTGCACCGGCCACCGGCGCATGGTGAAGTTCCCCGATGATCCGACCGATACGCCTTGCGGTCCTGGCCGCGCTCGCGCTGCTGGCCTCCTGTGGCCGTGGCTCCAGCAACCGCTATCCCGACTTTGCCGACCTGGTCGAGCAGAGCGGGCCCGCGGTGGTCAACATCAGCACGATCTCGTCCGTGCCGGACGAGGAACTCGCGCAACAGGACGACGGCCCGCTCAACGATTTCTTCAAGAAATATTTCAGCGACCGTGATGCGCCGCCCGAGCCGGGCGAGGACGCGCCGGCGCCGCAGGCCCAGTCGCTCGGCTCGGGTTTCGTGCTGTGGAGCGACGGCTACATCGTCACCAACCGCCACGTCGTGCGCGACGCGCGGGAAGTCATCGTCAAGCTGTCCGACCGCCGCCAGCTGCCGGCGCGCGTGATCGGCTCGGACGAGCGCAGCGACCTTGCGCTGCTGAAGATCGAAGCCACCGGCCTGCCGGCCGTGAAACTCGGCGACGCCAGCAAGCTGCGCGTCGGCGAGTGGGTGCTGGCCATCGGCTCGCCGTTCGGCTTCGACTACTCGGTGACAGCCGGCATCGTCTCGGCGAAGGGGCGCGCGCTGCCCAACGAGAACTACGTGCCGTTCCTGCAGACCGACGTGGCGATCAATCCCGGCAATTCCGGCGGACCGCTGTTCAACACCTCGGGCGAAGTGGTCGGCGTGAACTCGCAGATTTTCAGCCAGACCGGCGGCTACATGGGTGTGTCGTTCGCCATCCCGATCGACGTCGCCGCCAAGGTCTGCCAGCAGCTCAAGGACCACGGCAAGGTCATGCGCGGCTGGCTGGGCGTGGTGGTGCAGGAAGTCACGCGCGACCTCGCGCAGTCCTTCGGCCTCGAGCGGCCTGAAGGCGCGCTGGTTTCCCGTATCGTCGCCGGTGGCCCCGGCGCACAGGCCGGGCTCAAGGTCGGCGACGTGATCCTGGACTACGACGGCCGCGACCTGCCGCTATCGAGCGCGCTGCCGCCGATGGTCGGCAGCACCGACCCGGGCGCCACGGTCGCGCTGAAAGTGCTGCGCGAGCGCAAGACCGTGACGATCAAGGTGGTCATCGGCACGCTGGAGGCCGAGGAGGCCGGCGCGCCGAAGTCCGAGCCGCCGCGGCGCGTCAGCGCCGGCGCCGAAGGCATCGTGGTGCGCGCCCTGTCGAAGGACGAGCGCCAGCGCGCGCAGATCGTGTCGGGCGGCGCGCTGGTGCTGGAAATCCACGAAGGGGCCGGGCGCGACGCCGGGCTGCTGCCGGGCGACATCCTGCTGACCATCGGCGGCAGCGAGGTCGACGGGCCGGAGCGCCTGGCCGAGGTGCTGGGCCGCGTCACCCCGGGTGAGTCGGTGCCGATGCTGGTGCAGCGGCGCGGCCAGCCGACTTTCCTGGCCCTCGAAGTTCCGGCACGTGAGCCGGCCAAGCCCGGCCGATAAGGCCGGCCGGCCGGTCCTGCGGCTGCTGACCCGGCCCGGCTGCCACCTCTGCGAGGAATTCCGCGACGAGCTCGAGCAGGCTTTCCCGGGCCGCTACGAGCTGGTCGAGGCCGACGTCGATTCCCGCGAGGACTGGCGAGAGCGCTACGGCCTGAAGATCCCGGTGCTGCTGGACGCCGCCGGCGTCGAGCTTTGCAGCGTCCGTTTCGACCCCGAGTCACTCACCACGGCACGCCTTCGCTGACGCTGTCATCCCCGCGAACGCGGGGATCCAGCGCCTTCGCTAGTCG
>JAYUGN010000284.1:0-3445 GCA_043767605.1 Gammaproteobacteria bacterium | reverse complement strand
TTGCGCTGCTCGGCGCGCTGCTCTCCATTCCGAACGACGCGCGTTTTCCGGCACCGGCGATGAGTCCGCAGTTGCAGAAGGACCGCACCTTCGGTCTGCTCCTTGACCTCATGCGGCGGCTTGCGACTGAACGGCCGGTACTGGTGGTGGTCGAGGACCTGCACTGGATGGATCCCACCACGCACGAGTTCCTGGGGCGGCTGATCGCGCTCGTGGGCAGCATGAATGTTCTGATCGTCCTCACCTTCCGGCCGGAATTCACAACGGCTTGGGGTGATCTGCCCAATGTCGAGCGTCGCGAGCTGGAACGGCTCGCGCCTGGGGATGCACTGGATTTGGCGGTGCAGGTGGCCGGCGCGCGGCACCTGCCCACGCCCCTCATCGAGCAGGTGGTGGCCAGAACCGACGGCGTGCCGCTCTTTGTTGAGGAACTGACCCGGGCGCTGCTGGGAGGCGGACTGACGGGTGCGAACATGTCGCTGCCACCGTATTCCATCCCGTTTACGCTGCAGGATTCACTGATGTCACGCCTCGATCAGTTGGGACCAGCCAAGCTCGTTGCTCAGGTCGCGGGTGCAATCGGCCGCGAGTTCAGCTGCGAGATGCTCGAAACGATCGTGCCGTTCTCGCGGGAGCGCCTGCTTGAGGATCTGCGGGTTCTGGAGCAAACCGGTCTCGTTCGCGAGCGGCGCGGCGGCGCCGCGCCGGTTTACATGTTCAAGCATGCATTGGTGCAGGAGGTGGCATACCAGAGCATGCTGTATCCCCGTCGCCGTCAACTGCATGCGCGGATTGCCGAAGTGCTGGAGAGCCGCTTTCCGCAGACGGCGCGCGATGCTCCCGAGCTGGTCGCGCACCATTGGACCGAGGCCGGCGTCGCCGAGCGGGCAATCGCGAGCTGGCTTGCCGCGGGGCTGCGCGCCAGCGAACGCTCCGAGTATCGCGAAGCGATCGGACATCTGCGCAGAGGCCTCACACTGATTCCGCGGCTTGGCGATGCGGGGGAACAGCGCGAGCGCGAGCTTGAACTCCTGCTTGCCCTGGGCCCCGCGCTGATTACTACCGAAGGAGGCGGCGCACCTGAAGTCGGGACCCTGTATGCGCGCGCCCTTGAGTTGTGCGAGGGCAGTCAGGAATCGACGGCGCACTTCGCCGCCCACTGGGGCTGGTGGCGCGCTTCGATGGATCTGCGCACGGGCCGGGAGCGTGCCGACAAAATGTTCGCGCTGGCACGGACTATCGGCGAGCCGGCACTGCTGCTGCAGGGACACCATTGCCAGTGGGCGACGCTGTACATGCTCGGGGCGCACGACGAGTGCTGCCGCCACATCGAGGATGGCCTGCAACTCTACGATCCGGCTCGCCATCACTCGTTCGCTGCGCTCTACGGAGGACACGACGCGCGTGTCTGTGCCCTCGGTGAACGCGCGCTCGCCCGCTGGATGCTCGGCCGCCCGCGCGAGGCGCTCAAGGACGTGCAGTCGGCGCTCGACTGGGCGCAGGAGTTGCGCCACGTCGGTAGCCGGGCGCATGCCATGGATTACGCGCTCGTGCTGCACAAGTTCCGGCGCGATGCGGGCGCGGTGGCGGCCTGCGCCGGCGAGCTCGTCGCCTTCGCGTCCGAACAGCACCTGCGCGATCATAGTGCCAAGGGTGCGTTCTTCCGTGGCTGGGCCCGCGCCATGCTTGAGGATCTCGCCGGAGGATTGGGCGAAATGCTCGACGGAATGGCCGCGTTTGAGGGCGTGGGGACACCCGAAGATGTTTCGGTGTACTACGAGATGCTCGCCGAGGCCTACTCCCGGGCTGGCCGCTACGATGACGGGCTGCGCGCGGTGGCGGACGCCTTTGCGCAGACCGAGCGTTGCGGGATCCTGTTCTGGAACGCGGAGCTGCATCGCCGCCGCGGGGAATTGCTGCTCGCAGCGGGGGGACAGAACGATGCCGCGGCCGCCTGCTTCCGGAATGCGCTCACCTGCGCGCGCGAACAGGGCGCGCACGCCCTGGAATTGCGCGCGGCATCAAGCCTCGCCCGCTGGCACAGGAAGGTGGGCGAAGCGCCCGTGGCTGCTGCGATCCTGCGGCCCGTCTACGCGCGCCTTGCTGATGTCGACACGCTCGACGCCGTGGACGCGCGCCAACTCCTGGAGACGCTCGAATGAGCGGGACCACCGACGGCCACGCCGTCGCCAGCGCCAGCGACTCGAGCTTGCCTGGCGCGGTTGCTCCTGGAACCAGGTCGATGCTTGCGTCCAAGCGCTATTTCGATGGCACGCATCGGACGTGCGCGCCCGAGGATACGGTCGCGCGCCTGCAGCCGCTGCTGCGCGAGATGGGCATCACGCGCGTCGCCAATGTCACCGGCCTCGACCGCACCGGCATACCGGTGGTGATGGTGTGCCGGCCGAATGCGCGCTCAGTGACGGTGTCGCAGGGAAAAGGGCTAACCCTGGCCGCCGCAAAAGCCTCCGGAATCATGGAAGCGCTTGAGGTGTGGCACGCCGAGCGCATCGTGAAACCGCTCAAGCTGGCGGGCTGCGAAGAAATGCGCGCCGAACATCGTGTCGCCGACGTCGCCAGGCTTCCCCGCGCGCGCGCGAGCCGGTTCACCGCCGGATTGCCGTTGTTGTGGATTGAAGGCGAGGACCTGCTGAGCAACGCGCCGGCGTGGGTACCGTTCGAACTCGTCAGCACGAACTACACGCTGCCGCTGCCGCCCGGCAGCGGTTGCTTTCAGGCCAACACCAACGGGCTTGCCTCCGGCAACCATTGGCTTGAGGCAGTGAGCCACGGCCTGTGCGAGGTGGTGGAGCGGGACGCGACTACGCTGTGGAAGCACCGCTCGCCCGGCGCGCAGGACAGGCAGGTTCTCGATCCGGGCAGCGTCGACGATCCTGCCTGTGCCGGCGTGATCACACAGCTTGAAGCGGCAGATCTGCAGGTACGGATATGGGACACGACTACCGACGTGGGTATCGCGAGCTTCGTCTGCCTGGTGATGGGGCGCGACGGCGACGATGCGGATCCGGAATTTGGCGCGGGCTGCCACCCTGTCCGGCACATCGCGCTGCTGCGAGCGCTGACGGAGGCCGGCCAGGCCCGCACCACCTACATCGCAGGCGCGCGCGACGACTACTTCGCGCATCTGTACAGCCCCGCGTGGCGTGCCCGCCGGCAAGCGTTGTGCCGGCGCCTGCTGACATCGGCAGAGCCGCAACGTACGTTTGCGCACGTGCCGAGTTTCGAGTCGCCCTCGATCGAGGGCGATTTGCGCTGGATGCTGGCGCGGCTGCGCGCGGCCGGCATCGACCAGGTCATCGCCGTGGACCTCACCCGGGAATCGATCGGCGTGCCGGTCGCGCGCGTGATCGTGCCCGGACTGGAGGGCGTAATGGATGATGACGAGGGCGACTATGCGCCTGGTCCCCGCGCGCGGCGGTGCCTC
>JAYUGN010000283.1:0-3453 GCA_043767605.1 Gammaproteobacteria bacterium | reverse complement strand
GCGCCGAGCGCGGGCTGCGCTGGAACAAGCTGCCCGAGGACGATCGTCAGCGCCTGTTGATCGAGCTCGACGCGGCCGAGGCTGCGCGCCTGGCCCCCGCCGCGCCGATGGTCGCGCCCAAGCCCGTGGTGGTGGCCAAGGTCGTGGTGGCGCCCCGCTCCGTCGCCGTGCGCTCGCCCGAGAGGCGCCTGGAAGCCCTGGAAGCCAAGAACGCCCACGGTGCCCGCAAGGCACAGAAGGCGCGGAAGGTAAAAAAAGTAAAGTAGGCGGATGAACCACTCCGATACCGGCCCGCGGGCGCCGGACGGGGGGCCGCTGCTGGCGCTCGCCGCCTCGGGCGCCCTGCCCGCCTTCGACCAGGTCCTTCCCGAACACGCTGAGCCCGCGCTCGATGAACTGCTGGCGCAGGGCCGCGCGCACCTCGCCCAGAGGCTGGCCGACGGCGCCGAGCCCGGCTGGGAGAACTTCATCGAGCCGATCGAGGACATGGGCGACCGTCTCGCGCGCGTCTGGTCGGTCATCGGCCACTTGTGGAGCGTCAGCAACACGAGCGAGTGGCGCGCCGCCTACAACACCTGCCTGCCCAAGATCACCGAGTACGGCCTCGAGCTTTCGCAGAGCGAGCCGCTGTACCGCGCCTACGAGCGCGTCTCGCAGCGCGCGGATTTCGCCGACGAGAGCGCCGCGCGGCGCAAGGCCATCGCCGATGCGCTGCGCGACTTCCGCCTGTCGGGCGTGGCACTGCCGGCCGCCGAGAAGGAGCAGTTCAAGCAGCTGTCGCTGAAGCTTTCCGACCTGCAGGCAAAGTTCGAAGAGCACCTGGTCGATGCGACGCAAGGCTGGACGCTGCACCTCACCGATGCCGCGCGCCTTGCGGGCATGACCGAGGGCGGCGTTGCGCAGGCCGCCGCGCGCGCCAAGGCCAAGAACCTCGAAGGCTGGCTGATCACGCTGGATTTTCCGAGCTACGACTCGGTGGCGACCTACGCCGACGACCGCAGCCTGCGCGCGCAGGTCTACGAGGCCTACGCCACGCGCGCCTCCGATGCCGGCCCGCAGGCCGGGCAGCACGACAACACGGCGCTGATGGCGCAGATCCTCGATGCGCGAAAGCAGCAGGCGCAGCTGCTCGGCTTCACGGATTTCGCGCAGCTCTCGTTCGCGACCAAGATGGCCGAGTCGCCGGCCGCGGTCGAGAACTTCCTGCTGGACCTCGCCGCGCGCGCCAAGCCGCGCGCGCAGGCCGAGCTGCGCGAGCTGGCGGAGTTCGCGCGCGGCCTGGGCTTTGCCGAGACGCTGGCGCCTTGGGACCTCGCGTACTACTCCGAGAAAATGAAGCAGGCCAAGCTCGGGTTGTCCGACGACGAGCTGCGGCCGTATTTCCCGGCACCGCAGGTCATCGAGGGCATGCTGAAGCTCTCCGGCCAGCTGTACGGCGTGGGCTTCGAGGCCGCCACCGACATGCCGGGCTGGCATCCCGATGTCACCGCCTATGCCGTCACCGATGCACAGGGCCGCCGCTTCGCGAGCTTCTACCTCGATCCGTACGCGCGCGAGCAGAAGCGCGGCGGCGCATGGATGGACGAGTGCCGCGCGCGCCGGCGCACCGCGACGGGCGTGCAGCAGCCTTGCGCCTTCCTCACCTGCAACTTCACGCCACCGCTCGCGGGCGAGCCCGCGCTGCTGACGCACGACGAAGTCACCACGCTATTCCACGAATTCGGCCACGGCCTGCAGCATTTGCTGACGCGAGTGGACGTCGCCGCGGTCTCGGGCATCCACGGCGTGGAGTGGGACGCGGTCGAGCTGCCGAGCCAGTTCATGGAGAACTGGTGCTACGAGCGCGAGGTGCTGCGCAGCTTCGCGAAGCACTGGCAGACCGGCGCTCCGCTGCCGGACGACCTGCTGAAGAAACTGCGCGCCAGCCGCACCTTCCAGACCGGCCTGGCCACCCTGCGGCAGGTCGAGTTCGCGCTGTTCGACCTGCGGCTGCACCGCGACCACGATCCGGCGGCGGGCGCGCGCGTGTACGAGACGCTGGCCGCCGTGCGCGACGAGGTGAGCGTGATGCGCCCGCCCGCGTGGAACCGCTTCCCGCACAGCTTCTCGCACATCTTCGCGGGCGGTTACGCGGCCGGTTATTACAGTTACAAGTGGGCCGAGGTCCTCTCGGCCGACGCCTTCGCCGCCTTCGAGGAAGAGGGCCTGTTCTCCGGCGTGGGCCTGCGCTTCCGCGACACCGTGCTCGCGCAGGGCGGCTCGCGCCCGGCCATGGACGTGTTCGTGGACTTCCGCGGCCGCAAGCCGCGCCTCGAGCCGCTGCTGAAGCAGGACGGATTGCTCCAACCCGCGTAATTGGCGCGCGGCTGATGTCGGATATCGCCCTCGCTTCATGGCTCGCCGGACCGCTGCTCGGCTCGCCTCGCCATGTCTCGGCGCACCTTCGCAGCGCCCTACGGGTTCCAGTCCGGCTGCGCCTTACTTACGCTCAGGCGACATCCGACCGCCACGCGCCATCACTGCCCATTCAGGCTGCCTGCTTCCGTAGCCGACGAGGATCGTCAGCGCGTCTTCGCTGTCACTACAGACGTACCGCCCTGAACGTGGCGGTGATTGCGCGCGGCGCATTGGGCTTGCGGAGCGAATCAAGCGCAGCCGGACCGGAGCCCCGAATGGGGCGCCGCGAGAGACGAGCGCAGCCTTGGCGGAGCGAGGCCGAGCGGCGGTCTGGCGAGCCATCGCGAAGCAGGCCCAATGCGCCGCGCGCTAACCACGCTTACCGATGCAAAGCGGTTCGTACCCGAGCGTCAGCGAGGGCGTGCTGGATTCCCGCGTGCGCGGGAATGACGGACAATCCGCGGCCATGAAAATCGCCACCTGGAACGTCAACTCGCTGCGCGTGCGGCTGCCGCACGTCGCGGACTGGCTCAAGGCCAACCCGGTGGACGCAATCGGCCTGCAGGAGTTGAAGCTGCCGGACGAGAAATTCCCGCACGAGGACGTCAAGGCGCTCGGCTACCAGGCGACGGTGTTCGGCCAGAAGACCTACAACGGCGTCGCGATCCTTTCGCGCCACGAACTCGCCGACGTGAGCCGCGGGATCCCCGGCTTCGAGGATCCGCAGAGCCGCGTGATCGCGGCGACCGTCAACGGCGTGCGCATCGTCAACGTCTACGTGCCCAACGGCCAGTCGGTCGGCAGCGAGAAATACGCCTACAAGCTGCGCTGGCTCGCCGCGTTGCGCGACTACGTGCGCGACGAGCTGGCGCGCTACCCGAAGCTTGCGCTGATGGGCGACTTCAACATCGCGCCGGCGGACGCCGACGTGCATGATCCGGTCGCGTGGGCGGGCCAGGTGCTCTGCTCGGATGCCGAACGCGCGGCGCTGCGCGAGATCGAAGCCTTGGGTCTGACCGACAGCTTCGGGCTGTTTCCGGCGCCGGAGCAACGCTA
>JAYUGN010000282.1:0-9805 GCA_043767605.1 Gammaproteobacteria bacterium | reverse complement strand
GCGTGGCGGCGTCGAGCGCCGGTGACGGGGTCTCTTCGACGATTTTCTGGAAGCGGCGCTGCACCGAGCACTCGCGCTCGTACAGGTGCACCACATTGCCGTGCGCATCGCCCAGCACCTGCACTTCGATGTGGCGCGGGTTCTCGACGTAGCGCTCCACATAGAGCCGGCCGTCGCCAAAATAGCGCTGGCCCTCGCTGCGCGCGCGCTCGATCTCCCCTTCGAGCTTCGCGAGGTCACGCACGATGCGCATACCCTTGCCGCCGCCGCCGGCCGCCGGCTTGATCAGCAGCGGCAGCGGGAGCTTGCGGGCGCGCTCGACGAAAGTCTTCGGATCGTCGTCCTCGATGGCCGAGGGCGCCACGGGAAAGCCGCCCTTGGCCACGAACGCGCGGGCGCGCACCTTGTCGCCCATCAGCTCGATCTGCTCCGGCGTGGGCCCCACGAACACGAGGCCAGCCGCCTCGACCGCGCGGGCGAACTTGCTGTTCTCCGAGAGGAATCCGTAGCCTGGATGAATCGCGCCGGCGCCGGTTTGCTTTGCAGCGGCAAGAATTTGCTCCGCGTCCAGATAGGCGGCCACCGGCGTCGCGCCGGTGATCTCGATGGCCGTGTCGGCCATCTTCACGGCGGGCGAGCCGCGATCAGCGGCGTGATAGACCACCGCGCCCTTCAGGCCCAGCGACTGCACGGTGCGCAGGATGCGGACAGCGATCTCGCCGCGGTTGGCGACAAGCACCGACTTGAAGGGCCAGCGTGAGGGGGTCATGGCCGCCTCCGGGCGCGCGGCGCCTGGATGCCATCGCAGATCACGGCGGCGATCCGGTCGGCGACGGCCTCGATGTCGAGCTCACCGCGTCCGCTCATGAAGTTCCAGGTGTGGTGCTCGATGCCGCCGTAGACGAGATCCCGCAGCAATGGCAATGGCACGTCATCGCGAAACGCGCCCGCCTTCACGCCGTCGGCGATCACGCCCATCAGGAGTTGCGTGTAGCGCCGGTTCAGGCCGTGCAGACGCGAGCCGGGATAGTCCGGGCCCGAGCGCACTTCGCGGAACATCAGGCGGCACAGCTGCGGGTTTTCGCGGACCGAGCGCAGGTGGCGCCAGACCAGCAGCCGCAGCCGCTCGCGCGGTTCACGCACGCCCGCGAGGTCACGCGCGTAGTCGCCGAACATCTCTTCGTACCAGCGCTCCAGCACTTTCAGCAGCAACTGGCGCTTGGTGGGGAAATACTTGAAGACCGTGCCTTCGACCACGCCGAGGCGCGTGGCGATCTCGGACACCGCGGTGTTGTCGTAGCCTTTCTTGCAGAACACCTCGCGCGCGGCCTCGAGGATGCCGCCGACGCGCTGCGCCCGCGGCTGGCGTACTCCCCTCTCCCGCTTGCGGGAGAGGGGCCGGGGGTGAGGGGGCCGGGGGTGAGGGCTCAACGCCCGGTCCACTGCGCGGCCCGCTTGTCCTGGAACGCGCTCATGCCTTCCCGCGCGTCCTCGGTGCTCGACATCACCGGCACCATGGCCTGCGCGTATTCCAGCGATTCGCGCAGGCTCATGTCGCGCATGGCGCCGAAAGCCTGCTTGCCGAGCCGGATCGCGGTCGGCGACTTGTCGAGGATGCGCGCAAGCAGCCAGTCCACTTTCGCGTCGAGCTGCGCGCGCGGCGCGAGGTAGTTCACCACGCCCCAGGCCAGCGCCTCGGCCGCGGTGAACGGCTCGGCGGTCACGCACATCTCCTGCAGCCGGCGCGGCGGCAGCACGCGCAGCATGAACGGCAGGATCATCATCGGCGTGACGCCGACCTTGGCCTCCGGCGTGCCGATGCGGATGTCGTCCGCGGCGACCGCCATGTCGCAGGCACACAGCAGGCCAAAGCCGCCCGCCATTGCCGCGCCGTTGACGCGCGCGACGATCGGCAACGGGCAATCCTGCATCTGCTTGAACATCTCGACGATGTAGTGACGCGGATGCGCGTAATCAGGCGCGAACGCCCCGCCCTGCACGTTCTTCTGCAAGTCGGCGCCGGCGCAGAACGCTTGCTCGCCCGCGCCGGTCAGCACGATCGCGCGGCACTCGCCAGCGGCCGTGGCCTGGGCAATGCCGGCGGAGATCGCACGCACCACTTCCTCGTTCAGCGCGTTGCGCTTGTCGGGGCGGTTGAGCGTGATCCACTGCACCGCGCCGCGGCGCTCGGTCAGGACGACAGCCATGGGTTCTTCCGTTAATGAGTGTGACTCACTAAGTCTAGGTTTAAGCTGCGCGCATGTCCACCCGCCCCTTCCCGGCCCTTGACGCAGCCACGCTGGCCGAGCTGTCGCGCGCGCCAGCATCCGCGCGGGGTTTTTCGCCGCTGCTCGGCGAGCCGGTCGTGGTGCTGCACGCACGCCGCGGTGCGCTGCGCGGCGCCCACAGGCTGCGCGTGCGCCAGTGGCTGCGGCAACTGCCCTGCCCCGCAATTGCGCTGCCTGGCACCGACCAGGACCTCGCCCGCGCCTGCGATGTGGCGCTGGGCGAAGGCGAAGACGCGGCGGCACTCGTGCAGCACATCCGGCGCAACCCGATCGCTGCGAGCGTGCTGGTGCAACTGCTGCGCGCGACCGAGAGGATGGCCACTGAAGATGCGCTCGTCGCCGAATCGCTGGCCTACGCCACGCTGCAGGGCGGCGCGGAACACCAGCGCTGGCTGAAAAGCCAGCCGGCTGCGCCCAAAGTCGCTCGCGAAGCCGGCCCCGCCGTCGTGATCTCGCGCGCGGGCGCGCACCTCACGCTGGAACTGAACCGCCCCGCCAACCGCAACGCCATGTCGGTCGAGATGCGCGATGCGCTCAACGAGGCCTTCGAGCTGGTGCTCGCGGATCGCTCCATCAAGTCGGTGCAGCTTTCCGGCCGCGGCAAGTGCTTCAGCACCGGCGGTGATTTGGCAGAGTTCGGCACGGTGCCGGATCCGGCCACCGGCCATGCCATCCGCAGCGTCGCACTGCCGGGACGCCTGCTCGCGCGCTGCGCGCGGCGCGTGGAGTGCGTACTGCACTCGGCCTGCATTGGTTCCGGCATCGAATTGCCGGCCTTCGCGCGGCGCGTGGTGGCGCGCGACAACGCGTCGTTTCAGTTGCCCGAGCTTTCGATGGGCCTGATTCCCGGCGCCGGCGGCACCGTGAGCCTGCCGCGGCGCATCGGGCGGCAACGCACCGCCTGGCTGGCGCTCTCGGGCGAGCGCATCACCGCGCGCGAAGCGCTGGCGATCGGGCTGGTGGATGCGATCGAAGACTGAAATCCAGTAACCTTCCCGGCACATGAACGACACGCGCTCCACTGACCGCCCCTCCGTCGTCCAGGCCTTCTCGGGCCTGTCCACCGACGAAATTGAAATCCTCGCCAACGCCGACCGCTTCGCGCAGGCCGAGCTGTACCCGCTCGCGCCGCGCATGGACGACGAGGAATGGTGGCCGCCTGAAATCTTCCCGAAGATTGGCGAGACCGGTTACTTCGGCATCACCGCGCCCGAGGCCTACGGCGGCTCGAACCTCGACCTGATGGCCTCGGGCCTCGTGCTGCAGGCCTTCTCGCGCTGGAACCACGCGCTGGGCCTGGCCTGGGTCGCGCACGAGAACCTGTGCCTGCACAACCTCCTGCGCAACGCGAACGAAGCGCAGAAGAAGAAATACCTGCCGGGCCTGTGCAAAGGCACGGCCATCGGCGCGCTGGGCCTGACCGAGCCCGGCGCCGGCTCCGATGCTCTGGGCTCGATGCGCACGACCGCGCGCCGCGACGGCGGCCATTACGTGCTGAACGGCACCAAGATCTACATCACCAACGGCCCCGTCGCCGACGTGCTGCTGGTCTACGCCAAGACCGATCGCGAGAAAGGCGCGCAAGGCATCTCGGCCTTCATCGTCGAAAAAGGCGCGCCAGGATTCCGCGTGGCGCAGAAGCTCGAGAAGATGGGCTTCCGCGGCAGCCAGACCGCGGAGCTGGTGTTCGAGGACTGCCGCGTGCCGGCGGAGAACCTCGTCGGCGAGGAAGACCGCGGCGTGAAAGTGGTCATGAGCGGCCTGGACCTCGAGCGCGCGATGATCTCGCCGATCTGTCTGGGGATCGCCGAGCGCGCGCTGGCGCTGTCCATCGACTATGCGAAGCAGCGCAAGCAGTTCGGCCAGCCGATCGCGAATTTCCAGATGATCCGCGCCAAGCTCGCCGACATGTACGTGTGGGTCGAGTCCATGCGGCTGTTCACCTACCAGACGCTGCGCGCGGCCAGCACGATCGACGAAACGCAGGGCGGCCGCGGCGACATCCACAAGATCACCGCGGCTTCCGTGATGCACGCCGCCGAAACCCTGAACTCCGTGCTGAACGAAGCCGTGCAGATCCATGGCGGCACCGGCTACATCTGGGAATCCGAGGTCAACCGCTTGTACCGCGCGATCAAGCTGCTCGAGATCGGCGCCGGCACGACCGAAGTGCGCAAGCTGATCATCAGCCAGGAACTGCTCGGCGCATGAAAACTGACTGTTCCCTCTCCCCGCTTGCGGGGAGAGGGTTAGGGTGAGCGGCATGAACACAGCCGCGAAACTGTGGGCCGCGCCCACCGTCTACCGCCCCGGCCTGCTGAAGGGACAGGTGGTGCTCGTGTCCGGCGCCGGCAGCGGCATCGGCCGCGCGGTGGCCCTGCTCTGCGCGCGGCTCGGCGCCAAAGTCGTGATCTGCGGCCGCACCGCTGGCAAGCTCGAGGCCGTCGCCGCGTTCGCGAAGAAGAAGAAAGCGCGCGTGCGGCCCATCGCGATGAACATTCGCGAGCCAGCGCAGGTGGATGCGCTGTACCAGAAAATACAAGCAGAATTCGGCAGGCTGGACTTGCTGGTCAACAACGCCGGCGGCCAATTTCCGGGCGAGGCGATCGACTTCCCCGACAAGGGTTGGGCCGCGGTGGTCAACAACAACCTCAACGGCAGCTGGTACATGATGCAGCGCGCCGCGCAGTTGTGGCGCAAGCAGAAAAAACAGGGCTCCATCGTCAACATCGTGGTCGTGACCGAGCGCGGAATGCCAGGCGTTGCGCACACGGTCGCCGCCCGCGCCGGCGTCATTGGCCTCACGCGCACCGTCGCGGTCGAGTGGGCACCGCTGAAGATCCGGGTCAACTGCGTCGCGCCGGGGCTCACCGCCACCGAAGGACTCTCGGTGTATCCAGCCGAGGCGCGCAAGGAATTCCCGCGCGCCAACCCGATGAAACGCCCCGGTACGCCGATGGAGATCGCGGAAGCCTGCGTCTATCTCGGCGGCCCTGCCGGCAGCTTCATCACCGGCGAAGTCCTCACGGTGGATGGCGGCGGCAAGTTGTGGGGCGAACTATGGACCGCGGGCCGGCCGGCGTGGTTCGCAAAATGATTTCCCCTGCGCGTAGCCTGCTGCTCGGCGCCGCGCTGCTCACCGTCGGCTGCACCTCGCTCGCTGATCGCTATGCCACCGGCAACAAGGCGCTGTCCGAGAAAGACGGCCCCATGTATTTCGTGGTGATCTCGCCGCGGCTGCAGGCCGCGCTGAACGAATGCATCCCGCCCGGGAGCAAGGGCGCCTCGCCCATGATCGTGCTGGTTGCCGAGGTGGATGCGGCGGGCATGACGCACGACCTCGACGTCACGCCGCACTCGGCCGGCACCGACTGCGTGCGCGAGCGCCTGACGAGCAAGCCGCTGCCCAGGCCGCCGCTGGCGCCAGGTGCGGAACGTTTCCCGATCGGCCTGAAGATCGAAACGAACTGAAGCTGCCCTTACACTGCGTGCCTCCACTACGGCTGGACGCACCATGAACATCAAGGGACAGGCGGCACTCATCACCGGCGGCGCATCGGGCCTGGGCGCCGCCACCGCGCAGGCGCTGATGGATGCAGGCGCCAAGGTCACCCTGCTCGACATGGGCGAGGCCAACGGCAAGGCGCTGGCCGCGAAGCTCGGCTGCCACTTCGAGCTCGCCAACGTCACCGACGACACCGGCACCGCCAAGGCCATTGAAGCCGCCGAGGCAAGAAACGGCGTCGCACGCATCGTCGTGAACTGCGCGGGCGTCGCCACGCCCGGTCGCGCCGTCGGCAAGGAAGGCCCGCTGCCGCTTGCCGATTTCGCGCGCGTCATCAACATCAACCTCGTCGGCACGTTCAACGTGATTCGCCTCGCCGCCGCACGCATGCAAACCGCGGCGCCGCTCGACACCGGCGAGCGCGGGCTGTTCGTGAACGTCGCATCCATCGCCGCGTTCGAGGGCCAGATCGGCCAGAGCGCTTACGCGGCCAGCAAGGCCGGCGTGGTCGGCATGACGCTGCCGCTGGCGCGCGAGTTCGCTCGCTTCGGCATCCGCGTGATGACCATCGCGCCCGGCGTGTTCGAGACGCCGATGCTCAGCAACCAGATCACGCCGGAGATCGCGGCCTCGCTCGCAGCCGCCATCCCGTTCCCCGCCCGCCTCGGCCGCCCGGCCGAGTTCGCGCAGCTGGTCGTTTCCATCGCGCAGAACGCCTTCCTGAACGGCGAGACGATTCGCCTCGACGGCGCGCAGAGGATGCAGCCGAAATAGCGTGCTGGGCTTCGCTGACGCTCAGCCCAGCCTACAATTGGCGCGATGACGCTCCCCGAACTCTGCATCCGCCGGCCGGTCTTCGCGACCGTGATGTCGCTGGTCATCGTGCTGGTCGGCCTGGTCTGCTTCCAGCGTCTGTCGGTGCGCCAGTACCCGGCCATCGACCCTCCGGTCGTCACGGTCGAGACTCATTACCCCGGCGCCTCGGCCGCGATCATGGAATCGCAGGTCAGCGAGGTGCTCGAGAACTCGCTGGCCGGCATCGAGGGCGTGGATTTCATGTCCTCGAGCTCGCGCGAGGAAGTCAGCCAGATCACGCTCACCTTCCTGCTGTCGCGCGATCCCGGCGAGGCCACCTCGGATGTCCGCGATCGCGTCGCCCGCGCGCGAGGCCTGTTGCCGCGCGACGTGCTCGACCCGGTGGTGCAGAAGACCGAGGCGGATGCCCGCCCGGTCATGTGGGTCGCGATCTACAGCGACAAGACCCGCCCGCTGGAGCTGACCGACTACGCCGAGCGCTACATCAAGGACCGCCTGCAGTCCCTGCCCGGCGTCGCCTACATCCGCGTGTTCGGCGCGCACTACAACATGCGCCTGTGGCTCGACCCCGAGCGGCTCGCCGCCTACGGCATGACGCCCGGGGACGTCGAGGACGCGCTGACGCGCCAGAACGTCGAGATCCCGGCCGGCCGCATCGAGAGCGCCCAGCGCGAGTTCACCGTGACCTCGCAGACCGACTTGCGCACCGAAGCGCAGTTCAACGACTTGATCCTGCGCGACAGCGGCGGCTTCCTGGTGCGCTTGAAGGACGTCGGCCGCGCCGAGCTCGGCGCCGACAATACGCGTTTCCTGACGCGCTACAACGGCCACGACTGCACCGGCCTGGGCCTGATCAAGCAGGCCACTGCCAACCCGCTGGAGATCGCTGCTGCCGCGCGCGCCGAGCTGGAGAAGATCAAGGCCAGCCTGCCGCCGGACATGCACATCGAGATTCCGTACGACCAGTCGCTGTTCATCCGCGCCTCGATCGACAACGTCTACGAGACCATCGGCATCGCCGTGCTGCTGGTCGTGCTGATCATCTTCTTCTTCCTGCGCACGCTGCGCGCGACCCTGATCCCGCTGGTGACGATCCCGGTGTCGCTGCTCGGCGCCTGCATCTTCATGGTCGGGCTGGGCTTCACCATCAACACCCTGACGCTGCTGGCGGCGGTGCTGGCGATCGGGCTGGTCGTGGACGACGCGATCGTGATGATGGAGAACATCTTCCGCAACATCGAGGCCGGCCTGCCGCCGCGGGAGGCTGCGCTGAAAGGCGCGCGCGAGATCGCGTTCGCCATCGTCGCGATGACGCTGGCGCTGGCCGCGGTCTACGCACCGGTCGGCTTCCAGGGCGGCGTCACCGGCAAGCTGTTCACCGAGTTCGCCTGGACCCTGGCCGGCGCGGTGCTGGTGTCGGGCTTCGTGGCGCTGACCCTTACGCCGATGATGTGCTCGCTGCTGCTGCGCCACGAGCCCAAGCACGGTGCGCTCTACAACTCCGTGGAAAACCTGATCAATGGAATCACGCACGGCTACAACCGCCTGCTGACGCGCCTGCTGGACGCCAAGGCTGTGGTGCTGCTGGCCGGTGCGCTGATCGCCGCGATCGGCCTGGGCGTCGGCACAACGCTCAAGCGCGAGCTCGCGCCGACCGAGGACCAGGGCCTGTTCATCGGCTTCTTCCAGGCGCCCGAGGGCAGCACGCTGGAATACACCGACGGCTACGCCCGCCGGCTCGAGCAGTTCTACAAGGAAGTGCCGGAGATCAACCGTTTTTTCGTTGCGGTGGGCTTCCCGATCGACGTGACCTCGGGGATCTCGTTCGTGCGCGTGAAGGACTGGAAGGATCGCGATCGCTCGATCTTCGACATCACCCGCGAGCTGGGGCCCAGGATGTTCGCCGGCGCGCCGGGCGTCATCGCCTTCCCGATCACGCCCGGCGCCTTTGGCCTGGATTTCCTCGGCAAGCCGGTGTCGGTGATGGTCCTGACCACCGAGACCTACGAATCGCTGGCGGCGATGATGGCCAAGCTGGTCAAGAAGGTCTCGGCCGATCCGAGGCTGCTGACGGTCGAGTCCGACCTCAAGCTCAACAAGCCGCAGCTGCGCATCGACCTGAACCGCGACAAGGCCGCGGCGATGGGCGTGAACCCGCTGGAGATCGGCCGCGCGCTCGAGACGCTGCTCGGCGGCCGCCAGGTCACGCGCTTCAAGCGCGAGGGCGAGCAATACGACGTGGTCGTGCAGATGGCCAACGTCGACCGCACCAACCCCGCCGACCTGAACCGGATCTACGTACGCGCCGGCGGCGGCGCGATGATCGGCCTGGCCAACGTCATCGCCATGCACGAGACGGTGGCGCCACGCGACCTGCCGCACTTCAACCAGCTGCGCGCGGCCAAGATCAACGCCAACCTGGCGCCCGGGACCTCGCTGGGTGAAGGCCTCAAGATTGTCGAGCAGGCCGTGCGCGAGGAGCTGCCCGGCACGGTGCAGATTGACTACTCGGGCCAGTCGCGCGAGTTCAGGACGGCCAGCAGCGGCATGGTCTTCATCATGTCGCTGGCCCTGATCTTCATCTTCCTGGTGCTCGCCGCGCAGTTCGAAAGCTTCGTCTCGCCGTTCATCATCATGCTGACCGTGCCGCTGTCCATGGCCGGCGCGCTGATCGCGCTGAAGCTCTCGCCGGACGGCACCAACAACATCTACTCGCAGGTCGGCCTGGTCACGCTGATCGGCCTGATCACCAAGCACGGCATCCTGATCGTGGAGTTCAGCAACCAGTTGCAGCGCTCGGGCAAGACGCGGCGCGCGGCCGTGATCGAGGCGGCGACGCTGCGGCTGCGGCCGATCCTCATGACCACCGGCGCGATGGTGTTCGGCGCCGTGCCGCTGGCCATTGCCCACGGCGCCGGCCAGGAAAGCCGCCACCAGATCGGCTGGGCGATCGTCGGCGGCCTGCTGGTCGGCACGCTGTTCACGCTGTTCGTGATCCCGGCCGTGTACGACCTGGTCGCCGGACGCCCGCAGCGGGACGAGGAGGCGTCTGGCGAGGCGCTGTCCGCCAAATAGCCGGGCAGCCCTGCGTCGGCACGCTGGGTTGGCGCGTGTGGGCTGGGCGCTGCCTTTGCGGAATGCAAGCCTCGCTGCCGCTCGGTCCGACTCGCCATGTCTCGTCGGCCCTTCGCGGCAC
>JAYUGN010000281.1:0-3479 GCA_043767605.1 Gammaproteobacteria bacterium | reverse complement strand
GCCAGGCCGACGGTCTGCATGATGCGCGCCAGCACCAGCGTCGGGAAATCCACATCCAGCGTCATCGTCGTCATGTAGAACATCGAGGCCGAGACCGTGCAGAGGCCGAAGGTGATGAGTGCGCGGGTGTCCACGCGCGTGACCAGCACGCCAACCAGGGGCATCAGGAAGATGATCATCACGCCGCCGGGCGAGAGCACTTCGCCCGCGCGGGTCGGCGTGTAGCCGAGCAGGGTCTGGGTCATCAGCGGCAGCAGCAGCGTCGAGCCCATCAGCACGAAGCCGAGCATGAACATCAGCACCATGCCGAGCGAGAAATTGCGGTCCAGCACCAGGCGCAGGTTGACGACCGGGTGGCGATGCTGCCATTCCCAGAACACCGCGCCGGCCAATGCCACCGCGCTGCCGATAGCCGTCCAGACAATGAACGGCGACTCGAACCAGTCTTCCTGCTGGCCTTTGTCGAGCACGATCTGCAGGGCGCCCAGGCCCAGCGCGATCAGCGCGAAGCCGAGGTAGTCGATCTGGAAGGCGTCCTTGAGCCTGGCCTTGCGCGCCTCGACCAGCGCCTCGGGGTCCTGGATCAGCATGCGCGCCAGCACGATCAGCACGATGCCGATCGGCACGTTGATCAGGAACACCCAGTGCCAGCTGAAGTTGTCGGTGATCCAGCCGCCCAGCGTGGGGCCGATGGCGGGCGCAGCGACCACCGACATGCCGTAGATCGCCATCGCCATGCCGCGCTGCCCCGCCGGGAAGGCATCCGAGACGATGGACTGCGACACCGGCTGCAGCGCGCCGCCGCCGAGGCCCTGCAGCACGCGGAAAAAAATCAGCCAACTGAGCGAGGGCGCCAGGCCGCACAGCAGCGAGCTGGCCGTGAACAGCGCGATCGAGATGACGTAGAACCGCTTGCGGCCCAGCACGTTGGAGAACCAGCCACTCATCGGCAGCGCGATCGCGTTGGCCACCAGGTACGACGTCAGCACCCAGGTGGATTCGTCCTGCCCCGCCGACAGCGAGCCGGCAATGTTGCGCAGCGAGACGTTGGCAATGGAGATGTCGAGCACCTCCATGAACGAGGCCAGGCCCACGATGGACGCGATCAGGAACGGGTTGACGCCCTGGCGGATGCCGGTGACGTGCGACGGGGCCACGCGGGATTATTCCTGGCGGACGTCGATGGTCGGCACCACCGACATTCCCGGCACCAGCGTGTGCTGCGCATCGGGCGGGGGGTCGAACACCAGCTTCACCGGCACGCGTTGCACCACCTTCACGAAGTTGCCGGTGGCGTTCTCGGGCGGCAGCAGGCTGAACACCGAACCGGTGCCGGACTGCACGCTGTCCACGTGGCCCTCGAATTCGTAGCCGGGGTAGGCGTCGATCCTGAACTTCACGCGCTGGCCGGCATGGATCTTCGCGAGCTGCGTTTCCTTGAAATTGGCGACGACCCAGGGCGTGTCACCCACCACTGCGAGCAGCGCGCTGCCGGGCGCGACCTGCGCGCCGACCTGCACGCTCTTGCGCGTGACCTTGCCGTCGCGCGGCGCCGTGATGCGCGTGTAGCCGAGCGCCAACTGCGCCTGCTGCAGCGCCGCCTCGCGCGTGGCGACCACCGCCTGCTTCACCGCGACCTGGCGCGGCGCGCTCTGCGAATCGCGCAGGCGGCTCTGGGCTTCTTCCGTGCGGGCCTGCAGCGAGCGTGCGGAGGCCTGCGCCGAGTCGAACTGCTGCTTCGAAACTTCATCTTTTTCGTAGAGCTGCTTGAAGCGCTCGACGTCGGCCTGCGCCCGTTCGTTCTCCGCGTTCGCCGAGCGCACGCTGGCCTGCGCCTGCGACACTCCCGCGCTCGAGCGCTCGCGCGTCAGCGCAAGATCCGCCCTGGCCGCATCGAGGTTGGCCTGCGCCTGCAGCACCTGCACCTCGAGATCGGCCGGGTCGAGCTCGACCAGCAGGTCGCCCGCCTTCACCGGCTGGTTCTCGACCACGGCGACCGCCTTCACGGTGCCGCCGACTTTCGGGCTGACAATGACGATGTCGGCCTGGATGAAGGCGTCGTCCGTGGACTCGTGGCCGCGGCCGTGCCACCAGAACGCGAGCGCTGCGATCGCGCCAACGCCGGCGATGCTGCCCAGGATCAGCTTGCGGCGCTGGCCGTTGCCATTGCCGTTGGCGGGGATGGGTGCGGGCGTATCCATGACTACTCCGGGGACTGCGCCGATACCGGCAGCAGGTGAAAGGATTCGGGCTCGCCGAGCGCGGCGGCGAGGTTGGCGCGCGCGACCTGGGCCGAGGCCAGTGCGTCGATCGCGCCGGCACGCGCGCGGGAGAGGCCCGCCTGCGCTTCGACCACGTCGATGTTGCTGCCGACACCGTGCGCGAAGCGGTCGCGCGCCAGCGTGAGTTCCTTCCCGGCGAGCCCGCGAGTCGCCTCGGCGGCGCGCACCTGCTCGGCGGAGCTGGCGGCCTGCGCCAGCGCGACGCGCACGTCTTCCTCGACCTGCGCCTGGCCGTCCTCGAGCTGGATACCGGCATCGTCGAGCGCCGTCTCGGCGCTGCGGATGTCGGCCGAGATCGCGCCGCCGCTGAAGAGCGGCATGCCGACCTTCGCGCCGAAGGTGTAGGTGTCTTCCGTGTTCTCGTCCGGCGTGTTGGCGCTGGTGCCGTAGTCCGCGAAGGCGCCGAGCGTCGGCAGGCGTCGCGCGCGAGCCGCGTCGCGTTCGTACTCACGAGACTTGCGGCGCAGCGTGAGCGCGGTGAGCTCCTGACGCTGGTCAAAGGCCTTGCGCACGGCGGTGTCGGCGTCGGGCAGCGGTTGCGCGGCCAGCGCAAGGCCGTCCGTCAGGCGCAGCGCCTCGCCCTGCGGCAGCAGCACAACACGCTTGAGCGCAATGCTCGCGGAGCTGAACGCCGCGCCGGCCTGCGCCTGCGCGAATTCATCCTGCGAGACGCGCGTTTGCGCGCGCGCCACGTCGACGCCGGAGGCCACGCCTGCCTTGCGCTGGTCCTGCGCGAGTGCGAGGAGGTCGCGCGCGAGCGAAGCGTCGGCGTCGGCGGCCGCGAGGCCCTGCTCGGCGCGAAGCACCGCGATGTAGGCGAGCGCCACGCGCGACAAGGTCTGGCCCTTGGCGACTTCGTCCTGCGCGCGCGCGATGTCGACGGCGAGGCCCGCGCCCTTGGCGACGAGAAAGGCGCGCGCATCGAAGATCGTCTGCGACAGCGTCAGGCGCGCATCGAAGGTGTTGAACGGCCCAGCGAGCGCCGGCAGGCCCGGGAAGTTGATGCCCTGAGCCCTGAGGTTGGCGGTGCGGCGCGTCTGGTAAGCGCTCGCGTCGAGCTTGGGCAGCAGCGCGGCAAAAGCCTGGCTGTCCTGTGCGTCCGCGCGCGCTCGACCCGAGGCCGACAGGCGCGTCGCCGCGCTGCGCTCGAGCCCGCGCACGCTGGCTTCGTGTAGCGACAGCGCGCCGTCCGCGGCG
>JAYUGN010000280.1:0-3512 GCA_043767605.1 Gammaproteobacteria bacterium | reverse complement strand
CGAATCTTCCGCTCGAAATCGGTCGAGTGGTCACGGAACCGTTACCGGAAAACGCCCAAGGCGCTCGGCCCAGAAGAGATCGTCTACGGCGACAAGGTCATCAACCTCGTCAACACCGACCCCAGTGTCTGGTGGAACAAGCATCGCAAGGTGTACCCGGCGAAGGAAGATGCCTACATCGCCAACGGCGAAATCGGCATGGCCGTAGGCTTCTTCAGAAAGAAGGGGCTGCCGGATTTGCGCTGGAAACTCGAGGTCGAGTTTTCTTCGCAACCTGGCTTCAAATATGACTTCACCGGCCGTGATTTTGGTGAGGAAGGCAATGCGGCCCTCGAACTCGCCTACGCGCTGACGGTCCACAAGCCCCGGCGGCCACCCAAAGTGTCCCACTTGTGGCCACCCCAAAATGCTCCACTTGGCAGGTGATCTGACGCTGGCATAGCCGGCAACGGAGAGCTGACGTGACGGGACGTTACTTTCACCCCTCGAACAACCGAGGGAGAAGGAGTGAACGTCTTGAAGGCGCATCTGCGGATCACGGTGGAGACTCTGCTGGGCAGCGGCACGAGCCAGCGGGAGATTGAGCGACGCACGGGTGTGCACCGGCGGACGATCCGGCGGCTGGCGGCAAAGTGTCCCGGGGTGGCCACCGGCTTTGGGGAGGGGCTGGAGCAAAGTGCTCCACCCCGGCCACCGGCTTTTCCGAAGCTGGCCGCGTCGGCCTGCGCGCCGCACCGGTCATTCATTGAGGCGCAGGTCGGCCTGGGGCGCAACGCGCTGTCGATCTACCAGGACCTGGTCGACGGCCACGGCTTTGCCCACCGCTACAACTCGGTGAAGCGCTTCGTGCGCGTGCTCAAGGCGCGCGCACCGGAGCGTTTCGACGTGCTGGAGTTTCTGCCGGGTGAGGAAGCGCAGGTCGACTACGGGCAAGGCGCGCTGACGCGGCTGCCGAACGGCAAGTACCGGCGGCCGTACTTGTTTGTGATGACGCTGAAGTACTCCGGCAAGAGCTTCCGCAAGGTCGTCTGGAAGACCGACCAGCAGGTGTGGGCGCGGCTGCACGAGGAAGCCTGGCGCTCCTTCGGCGGCTGCACGGCCTACGTCGTGCTCGACAATCTGAAGGAGGGCGTGATCCGGCCCGACTACTACGAGCCGGGCCTGAACGCTGTGTACGCCGCGATGCTGGCGCACTACGGGGTCGTCGCGGATGTCTGCCGGGTGCGCGACCCGAATCGCAAGGGCACGGTCGAGTCGGCGATCCAGCACACCCAGGCGACTGCGCTGAAGGGCCGGCGCTTCGAGTCGATCGAGGACCAGAACACCTTCCTCACGCACTGGGAAGAGCGCTGGGCGGCGCCGCGCATCCACGGGCGCAAGAAGCGCCAGGTGCTGGAGATGTATCGCGAGGAGCGGCCGCAGCTCAAGCCGCTGCCTGCCGAGAGTTTTCGTTATTTCCGCGAAGGCGTGCGCACCGTCGACGACGCCGGCATGGTGCAAGTCGAGGGCAGTTACTACGCTGCGCAGCCGGCGCGGCTGTACAGCGAGGTCAAGGTCCGCATTTTCGACCGCGACATCCAGGTCCTGGGCGCCGACGGCACCGTGCTGAGGCGGCACCCGAAGTCCGCGCGCAAGGGCTCCTTCACCCTTGATCCGCAGGACCGGATTTTCAATCCGTCGCGCGAAACGCTGTGGCTGCTGACGCGGCTGGCCAAGGTCGGCCCGTACAGCGCGCGGCTGGGCGACACGCTGTTTCGGATGCAGGGCCGGCTCGCCAAGAAATCCCTGCATGGCCTGTCGAATCTGCCGCGCCATTTCCGCCGTGAAGACATCGAGGCGGTGGTCCAGACGGCGCTGGCGGCGCACAGCCATTCCTATCTCAGCATCAGGCGCGCACTGGAGCGCCGCGCTGAGCTCGCGCCACCGCCACCAGCGCTGACGCAGGCCGCGCCCGAGATCCGCGCCATCCGCGAATACCAGGACTTCTTCGACACCCACACCCAGCACGAGGTATCCGCATGACCATGACCGTCCCCGAACTCGAAAAAGCCCTGAAAGGCCTGCGCCTGTCCGGCATGACCGCCACCCTGCAGGCGCGTGCACTGCAGGTCGATTCCAGCGACATGAATTTCCTCGAGGCCCTGTCCTGGCTGGTGCAGGACGAACTCGACCGCCGGCGCTCGCGCCTGCTCGAGCGCCGCTATGCGCACTCCGGCCTGACCGAGCGCAAGCACCTGAAAGAGATCGACTGGGCCTACAACCCCAAGGTCCCCAAGCGCGACATCCTCGAACTCGGCGCGCTCAAATTCATCGATGCCCGCGAAGACGTCCTGCTGATCGGCAAGCCCGGCACCGGCAAGAGCCACGTCGCCAAGGCGCTCGCGCTCAATGCCATCGACCGCGGCTACAAGGTCGTCTACCGCGAGGCGCACGTCCTGATCGAAGAGATCCACGAGGCGCGCCAGCTCGGCACCCTGGCCAAGGTCCGCGCCCCTCTCATCGCCGCGCAGCTCCTGGTCATCGACGATCTCTTCCTGCGCCGGCTGCCCGCCGGCGCCGGCGACGAACTCGCCGACATCCTCATGAGCCGCTACGAAAAAGCCACCACGCTCGTAACCTCGAACCGGCTGATCGACGATTGGGCCGCCCTGCTCGGTGATGTCGTCGTCGTCGCACCGCTACTCGACCGACTCATGCACCACGGCCACCTGCTCAGATTCGACGGCAAGAGCTGGCGCCTCAAAGAGGCCGCCGAGCGCCTTGCGAAGAACGCCATGACCGCGTAAATATCCACCTGTCCCCTCGCGTCACCGGTGGAGCACTTTGACCCGGCCACGAGTGGAGCACTTTGAGGTGGCCGCCGGGGCCAAGTCGTGCCGCGTCCTCGACCACGTCCGACCGCGATGTGACCGCACATTTTTAGCGGTTGGGATAAATCCGCCTACTGGCAGCGCTGCATCGAACATTGTTTCTCCGTGCTGGCCCAGCGCTCGAGTGAACGAAGACTCAGAGAATCGAAGGACCAGCTTCTCGATTGCGTTGGCTCGCCTCGTCCAGTAGCGGTTACCGACAGACCAGTAGAAACGCATCTTGATTTCAGGATGGGACCTGACCGCGGAGCTGATCTTGCCCTCCGCCGCCAACTCGTTCAGGGCCTTCGCTGTGATCCAGTGAAAAAACTGACGCTCGAAACGAACCTCGACCTGGCGCTGGTAGAAAACGTCCTCGGGATTTTCGGCGAATAACCCGACAAGGAGCAAAGCCTTCGCCTCGTCGATCTTAATGTCGCGAGGTGGCGGCTCTTCTCCCTCTTCCTCTTCAAACTCGTCTAAGTAATCGAGTTCCATTTGACCCAGAGTTCGCGACGCTGGTGCGATTATGCTAACTGGTAGCGAAACAACACCAACAGATTGCTACGCCGGGGAGCACAATGAACTGGAATTGGCTGAAGACTTACGATCTAAGCGGAAAGGGCATGCACTTTCGGGTGTTTATCTCGAAGGGAGGCGGCC
>JAYUGN010000279.1:0-3513 GCA_043767605.1 Gammaproteobacteria bacterium | reverse complement strand
TCGAGGTCATCATCGACACCGAGGCCTGCGTCTACCCGATGGTCGGCCCCGGCATGGCCTACACCGAGATGATCACCGGCGACCACATCCCGAGCCGCGAGCCGCCCCCGACCAAGGACGTCGACAAGTCCGAGATGTTCTGAAAAGGGGACGCAGTCCTTTTCCTTTCCATTCTGGAACCCGCACCATGAACGCCATGACCTCCGAACACGTCCTCGTTTCCACGAAGGATCGCGTCACCACGCTGACAATCCATCGCCCCGAGAAGAAGAACGCGCTGGCGGACCGGATCTACCGCGCGCTCGCCGCGGAGATCCGCAAGGCCGACGCCGACGACGAGGTGCGCGTGCTGGTGCTGACCGGCACCGGCGATTCGTTCACCGCCGGCAACGACATGGTGGATTTCCTCTCGCAGAAGGGCACGTTCGAAACAACCGGCGCCTGCGATTTCATGAAGGCGCTGATGGATTTGCGAAAACCTGCGATTGCCGCGGTCAACGGCCTTGCCATCGGCATCGGCACCACGCTGCTGCTCCACTGCGACTACGCCTACGCCGCCGAGTCGGCCAGCTTCCGCATGCCCTTCGTCAGCATCGGCATCGCGCCGGAGTACTGCTCCACCTACCTGCTGCCGGTGAGCCTGGGCCATCGACGCGCGGTCGAGCTGCTCTACACCGGCGAGAAATTCGACGCGAAGGCCGCGAAGGACGCCGGCCTCGTGAACGAAGTCGTGCCGGACGCCCAGTTGATGACGCGCGTCATGGCGCAGGCCGCGAAGCTGGTGGCGCAGCCGCCGGCGACACTGCGTACCTGCAAGAAGTTGCTGCGAGCGGCGATGCAGGGGCCTTCCATGGAAGCCTTCGACCGCGAAATCGCCGAGCTGAACCGCATGATCAAGGGCAACCCGGAAGCCACCGAAGCCATGACCGCCTTCATGCAGAAACGGAAGCCGGATTTTTCGAAGTTCAAATAGCGCCCTCTCACCCCTTCCTCACCCCTACCCCTCTCCCGCTGAAAGCGGGAGAGGGGATTGACTTCCGGAGTAGCGCAGGATAAATAATGACGTAGGCGTCATTATTTTAAGGGATGGGGAAATGGGCACAAAACGCATCGCCGTGATCGGCGCCGGTCCCTCGGGCATCTCTGCCGCGAAGGAATGCATCCAGCAGGGCTTCGGCGACGGCCTCGTCGTGTTCGAGAAGAGCGACCAGGTCGGCGGCAACTGGGTTTTCCGCGAGGGCGCGGGGCACTCCAGCGTTTACGAGACCACCCACATCATCAGCTCCAAGTACTACTCCGAGTACGAGGACTTCCCCTTCCCGCCCGGCACACCGGACTATCCGCACCACACCCACCTGCGCAAGTATTTCCAGGACTACGCGCAGCAGTTCGGCGTGACGCCGAAGATCCGCTTCCACACCGAGGTGCTGGACGCGCAGCGCGCCGCGGATGGAAGCTGGACGATCCGCTCGCGCGGCCCCCTGGGCGAGAAGACCGAAACCTTCGATGCGCTGATGGTCGCCAATGGCCACCACTGGAACCCGCGCCTGCCGGAATGCCCGGGCACGTTCGCAGGCAAGTACCTCCACTCGCATGAGTTCAAGAGCAACAAGGCGTACGCCGGCCAGCGCGTGCTGGTGATCGGGGGCGGCAACTCTGCCGCTGACGTTGCGGTCGAGTGCTCGCGTGTCGCCGCGCGCTGTGCGATCTCGATGCGCCGCGGCCACTGGTTCCTGCCGAAGTTCATGTTCGGCTGGCCCGGCGACGTGATTTACGAAAAAACCTCCGGCTGGATGCCGCGCTGGCTGCGCCAGCCGCTGCTGCGGCTGTCGGTGCTGATGGTCGCCGGCAACAACGAGCGCTTCGGCCTGCAGAAGCCCTCCTACGGCATCCTCGAGGGCCATCCGACGCTGAACTCGGAGCTGATGTACTTCCTGGGCCACGGCGAGATCGCGCCGAGAGTCGGCGTCGCGCGCTTCGAGGGCCATACGGTGCACTTCACCGACGGCACGAAGGAGGACTTCGACGTCATCATCGCGGCCACCGGCTACCGCATCACCTTCCCGTTCTTCGACAAGTCCTTCGTCAACTGGGAAGACTCGAACTACGTGCCGCTGTGGCGGCGCATGTTCCACGCCGAAGTGCCGAACCTGTACTTCATCGGCCTGTTCCAGCCGCTGGGCTGCATCTGGCCACTGGCGGATTACCAGGCCCTGCTGGCCTGCCTCGAGCTGAAGGGCCAGTACCAGCGCCCAGCCGACCTCAAGTCCGCCATCGAGCACGAGCGGCGCAACCCGCACTTCAAGTTCGTCGAGAGCCCGCGCCACTCCACCGAGGTGGACTACGCGGATTTCCGCGCCGAGCTGTTCCGCGAGCTGAAGAAGGCGCGACACAAGCCGCACGAACGGCCGGCCAACGCCTCGATCTACCAGACCGACGCCTGGCAGAAATATGCGTAACAAACGTCATTCCAGCGAAAGCGGGAATCCAGCCGGCAAGCGCGAGCAGAACAAAGTCGCCAATCGCGCCGCGATCCTCGAGGCGGCACAGAAGGTGTTCCTCGATCGCGGCTTCGACGCCGTGACGATCCGCGACGTGATCGGCCAGACCGAGCTGGCCGCCGGCACTTTCTACAACTACTTCCGCACCAAGGAAGCGCTGCTGATTGCGCTGGTCGCCGACCACATCGGCACGCTGACGGCCGAGCTGCACCGCGTGCGCAGCGAGGCGCGCTCGCTCGACGGCTTCGTCCAGGGCGCCTACCTCGCCGCGTTCAGGGCCGTGGTGCAGGACCCGGTGCTGCACACGCTGATGCTGCGCAACGAGTCCGCGGTGCGCTCGCTGTACGCCGAGAGCGTGATGGGCATTTCGGTGCGCGCGCTGCGCGAGGACATCGAGGATGCGATTCGTCGCGGCATCATGCCGGCGCTCGACGCCGGCTACCTCGCCGCGGCGCTGTTTGGCGCGGGCTACGAGATGGGCCGCAAGCTGGCCGAGTCACCGAAGCAGGATCCGGCCGCGGCCGCGGCGTTCGCCACGCGCCTGTTCCTCGGCGGTGTGCAGGCATTTGCGCCCGGCAAAGTCACCACGCTGAAGCCGCGGGTGCGGGCCAGGTCCTAAGCCCTATTTTTTCGGCTTGGCGCCGGCCTGAGATTTTTCGTAGGCCGCGCGATCCGCGGCCATTTTCGCCTCGAACTCACGATCCAGCGCCGCTTTGTCGGCGATGGCCTTGGCCAGGGCGGCCTCCGCTCTCGCCGACTGATCGGCGACGTCTCGCGCCGCGGCGGCCGCAGCGGCGGCCTTGTCCTGGGCGGCCCACTCCCGCGCCACGGCCTCAACCTCGGCCCGATCGGCAACCGCTTCGGCAGGCGCCGGCTCCGGCGCGGGTTTTTCCGCGGCCTGACGGGCAGCGGCTGTTTTTTCAGCAGCGGCTTTCTCGGCCGCAGCCCTGACTGTGGCGGCTTCCGCCGCGGCCTCTTCCGCTGCACGCTGTGCTGCAGCCTGCTGTGCGGC
>JAYUGN010000278.1:0-9925 GCA_043767605.1 Gammaproteobacteria bacterium | reverse complement strand
GCAGCGGCCTGTTCCTGCCGTTGCCGTCCGGCGACATGCTGGAGAAACCCAGCGACGCGGCGCAGGTGAACTACCGCAACTGGCGCGCCGTGGCGGTGGACAACGTCGTGGTCGGCAAGGCCACGCGCAAGCCGGGTGGGGCGTTGGTGGTGCATTTCGCGCTGCTCGACGCTCTGCGCGGCCAGCAATTGATCGCCTACGATGTGCCGGTGCCGGACCCGCGCAAGTTGCGGCCGGTCGCACACCAGATCGCCGACCTGATCTACGAGAAGCTCACCGGCACGCCGGGTTCGTTCAATTCGCAGATTGCCTACGTTGCCGCCTCGGGCAAGGTGGACAACCGCCTGTTCCAGATCATCGTGGCCGATTCCGACGGCGCCGACCCGATCACGGTGGCAACCTCGCGCGAGCCGCTGATGTCGCCGGCCTGGTCACCGAGCCGCGAGCAGCTGGCCTACGTCGGCTTCGAGCGCGGACGCTCGGCGATCTACATTCATACGCTGGCCAGCGGTGACCTGCGGCGCTTCGTGAATGAGCGCGGCATCAACGGCGCGCCGGCCTGGTCGCCGGACGGCCGCTCGCTCGCGCTGACCCTGTCGTTCGAGAAGAACCCGGACATCTACGTGATGGACGTGGCCACCGGCGCGCGGCGCCAGCTCACCCAGCACTTCGCCATCGACACCGAGCCGACCTGGTCGCCGAGCGGCCGCGAGATCGCGTTCACCTCGGACCGGGGCGGAGCGCCGCAGATCTACGTCGTGCCCTCTGCCGGCGGCGAGGCAAAGCGGATGACGTTCGAGGGAAAGCAGAATTCCCGGCCGCGCTATTCGCCCGACGGCAAGAGCCTTGCGCTGGTCAATGTGAATGAATCGGGCTATCGTATTGGCCTGCTGAATCTGGCGACGCACGATTTGCAAATCCTGAGCAGCGGACCGCTCGACGAGAGCCCGAGTTTCGCGCCCAACGGCGCAGTCGTGATCTACGCGTCGCAGGGCAGGCAGGGTGCCGAGCTGGCGACGGTGAGCACCGATGGCCGCATTCGCCAGCGCCTCACCCAGCCCGGCGACGTACGCGAGCCGGCCTGGTCGCCAATAATTCGCTAGAACTTCAATCAACCAGAACCTCAAGCCCAACTCAAGAGAGAGAGCCACGACATGAACACTTTGACCAAGGCCGCAACGCTGGCCGCACTGGTGCTGGCCGTCGCCTGTTCGAGCAACAAGAGCAAGGAAGACACCAGCGGCACCGATGCCAGCGGCAGTTCAGCCTCCTCGTCGAGCCCGTACAAGAGCCCGACCGGCAGCTCGACCGGCTCGTCCGTGGTCGGCAAGCCGACCGCGACCGGCGTGGGCGGCGGCGCGATGCCCACCAGCCACACGCTGTACTTCGAGTACGACAAGGCGGAACTGTCGGCCGACGCGCAGGCCACGGCCGATGCCTGGGCCGCGTACCTCGCCGCCAACCCGACGGCCAAGGTGCGACTCGAGGGCCACACCGACGAGCGCGGCACGCGCGAGTACAACGTCGCGCTCGGTGAGCGCCGCGGCAACTCGGTACTGACGGCGATGACGGCACGCGGCGTGTCCGAGCGCCAGCTCAGTGTCACCAGCTTTGGCGAGGAGCGCCCGGTCTCGCTGGGCCACGACGAGTCGGCCTGGTCGCAGAACCGGCGCGTCGAAATCGTCCAGTAACGCATGCGCGGACTTTCTCTCGCAGCGACCGGGCCGCTTTGTGCGGCCCTGTTGCTTTGCGGCTGCACGGATTTCGGTGGCGGCCCCATCGGCGGGGGCGGAGGTGAGGATGCGGGTCCGCGACCGCTGTCGGCGCAGGAAGCGCGGCTGCAGGGCATCGAGACCAAGCTGGGCGACATCACGCGCAAGGTGGACAACCTGAACCTCGCGTCCCAGAGCCAGGGCATCAGCCAGCTGCAGTCCGAAGTGCGCGAGCTGCGCGGCGACGTCGAGCGGCTGCATTTCGACATCGACACCGCCAACAAGCGCAACCGGGAGCTGTACGCGGACCTCGACAAGCGCCTGACCAAGGTCGAGAACGAGGGCAGGGCGCGGCTGTCGATGGCGCCCGCGATCGTCAACGCACCGCCGGTGCCGGCCAGCCAGGAAGAGGAATCCACCTACCTCGCCGTGTTCGAGCATCTGCGCGGCGGCCGCTACGACGAGGCGATCACGGGCTTCAGGGACCTGACGGCACGCTGGCCGCAGGGCAAGTACGCGGACAACGCCTGGTACTGGCTCGGCGAGTCGTACTACGCCAAGAAAGACTACGACTCGGCGCTCGAGGCGTTCAAGAACCTCACGACCAGCTTCCCGAACAGCCCCAAGGTGCCGGACGGCCTGCTGAAGGTCGGCATGGCGCAGGCCGAAAAGAAGCAGTTGCCCGAGGCCCGAGCCACGCTGCAGAAAGTCATCGCGGACTATCCGGCGTCCAACGCGGCGAGCCTCGCGCGCCAGCGGCTGGACCAGCTGAAGTAACCATGGCGACGGCGGGGGCGACGGCGGGGGCCGCGCCGCGCGTCGAGGACGACGGGGCGCGGCTCAAGATCACCGAGGTATTCCTCTCGCTGCAGGGCGAGTCCTCGCTGGTCGGCTGGCCGACCGTGTTCATCCGGCTCACCGGCTGCCCGCTGCGCTGCCAGTACTGCGACACCGCCTACGCCTTCCACGGCGGCCACTGGCGCACGCTCGACGAACTGATCGAGGAGACCCGCGGCTACGGCGTGCGCCACGTCTGCGTGACCGGCGGCGAGCCGCTGGCCCAGAAGAACTGCGTGCCGCTGCTCAAGCGCCTGTGCGACGCGGGCTACACGGTGTCGCTCGAGACGAGCGGGGCGATCGACGTCAGCGAGGTGGATCCGCGCGTCGTGAAAGTGCTGGACCTCAAGACCCCGGGCTCGGGCGAGGCAGGGCGCAACCTCTGGGACAACCTGCAGAAGCTCGACGCCAAGGACCAGGTCAAGTTCGTGATCTGTTCGCGCGCCGACTACGACTGGGCCTGCGCGCAGGTTGCAGAGCGCGGGATCGACCGGATCTGCACCGTGCTGTTCTCGCCGAGCCACCAGGAGCTGCCGGCGCGCGAACTGGCGGACTGGATCGTCGCCGAGCGGCCCCCCGTGCGCTTCCAGACGCAGTTGCACAAGACCTTGTGGGGCGGGGAGCCGGGTCGGTGAAGAAGGCGGTGAAGCGCAAGCCCGCGGTCGTGCTGCTCTCGGGCGGGCTTGATTCCGCCACCCTGCTTGCGATGGCGCGCGCGCAGGGCTACGCCGTCCATGCGCTCTCGGTGGCCTACGGCCAGCGTCACGTGGCCGAATTGCGCGCGGCCACGTGGCAGGCGCGCCAGCAGCAGGCCCTCGCGCACAAGCTGATTGAAGTGAACCTCGACACCGTCGGCGGGTCGGCGCTGACTGACCGCCATATCAAGGTGCCCGAGCGCGCGACGAAGGGCATCCCGGTCACCTACGTGCCCGCGCGCAACACGCTGTTCCTGTCGCTCGCGCTCGGCTGGGCCGAGGTGATCGGCGCGCGCGACATCTTCATCGGCGTGAACGCGGTGGATTACTCGGGCTACCCGGATTGCCGGCCGGAATTCATCGCGGCCTTCGAGAAGCTGTGCGCCCTGGCGACGAAGGCCGGCGTGGAAGGCGGGCGGGCTTTCCGCATCCACGCGCCGCTGATCCGCCTGAGCAAGGCGCAGATCGTGCGCAAGGGTGTGAAGCTCGGCGTGGACTTCGGCCACACCGTGTCCTGCTACCAGGCCGATGCGAAGGGCCGAGCCTGCGGCCGCTGCGATTCATGCCGGCTGCGGCGCGAGGGGTTCGCGGCGGCGGGCGTGAAGGATCCGACGCGGTACACCCGGCTAATCGTCACGCTCAAGGTCTAACTCCCGCCCCAACGCGCTAGAATTCAGCATGCGCGCGAGGACCCGCTGGAGAAATTGACATGGATATCCGCCTGAAAAATGTTACGAAGGCCGAGGCCGACTACGCCAAGCGGCTCACGGATTGCCAGGACCCCGCTGAGGCCATTGCCAAGATCGTGACGCTCCTGGGCAGAGGCCGCGTGTATGTGCGCCCGACGAAGGCACAATACAAGCGCGCGCTGAGCGAGACGTTGCGCGAGGAAGCCGACGGCAAGTTCACCTCAGGCACTGCGTTCCTACGCGAGCTTCGCCGTCTCAAGGCGCGCTGATTGAAAGAGGTTCGACTCTCTAGCCGATTCAAAAAGGAGTGGCGGCGTGCCGTTCGCCGCGGGGCCGCAGGACTAGGTTCCCTCGACGAAGCGATCGGCTATTTGCAGCGGGGCGAACCGCTTCCTGCCTATTTTTCCGATCATCACCTGGCGCGCGATTACCCAGGATTGCACGAGTGCCACCTCGATGACGATCTGTTGCTGATCTATCGCGTGCTGCCGAAAGAAGTTCGGCTGCACCGCATCGGCACACACACGGAACTCTTCACCTCGCCGCCGATGTAAGGGCAAGGGGCCACGTCGCCATCGTCACCTCCTGCGAGGGCACCCGCTTTTGGACAACTCCGGCGATGCGCTTGCTCGCGCAGGCGGCGATGGGTGATGGTGGGTCGTGTTGGAGTCGAACCAACGACCAACTGGTTAAAAGCCAGCTGCTCTACCGGCTGAGCTAACGACCCGGCAAACGGGCGCGAAGTTTACAGCGGCTCAGCGATCGCGGAACTGCGACTCGATCTGCTCGTTCTGGCCCTTGACGTCGACGCACACGGTGGCGGTCGGGCGGGCGAGCAGGCGAGGGATGCCGATCGCCTCGCCGGTCACTTCACAGAAGCCGTATTCGCGGTCGCGGAGGCGGTGCAGGGCCTCGTCGATCTTGCGCAGCAGCAGCGATTCGCGCTCACGCAGGCGCAGGTCGAGCCAGTGCTCTTCCTCGGCCGTGGCGCGATCGGCCGGGTCGGCGAAGCTCTCGCGCTGGTGCAGCCGCTCTTTCACGTCCACTTCGCGGTCCACCACTTCGCTGCGCATCTGCAGCAGCTTCACGCGGAAGAATTCGAGCTGCGTCTCGTTCATGTACGCGCCTTCCGGCATGCGGCGGATGTCGGCTTCGCTCAGCGTGCGGCCCGCGGCAGCGCTGCCGCTGATGCCGCGAACCACGGGTTTGGCGGGCTTGGGGGCTGGCGCCGCGGCCGGCTTGGCCTTCACAGCGGCTTTCGGCATGGGTTTGGCCGCCTTGGCGGGCCTGACCATCTTCATCGCCTTGGCCGCGATCTTCTTGAATGTCGTCTTGGCTTTCGCCGGCTTCTTGCCGGCTTTCTTTGCTTTGGTGCTCATGCGCCTTTCATATGCCTTGTCTAAGCCCTGGCCAGCGGAGTCCGCGGCCTTTGGAAGCCGCGCATTAGACCAGCCGGGGGCGGGACCGTCAAAGGAATTTTGCTGGAGAGATCGTTCCTGTATTTAACATAATATACAATGTGCACAATTAATCCAGGGGGTGGGCCGCCAGCAGTGCCAACGTTGCGCGTTCATCCATCCCGATGCTCTCGCGCAGAGCCTGCGCGTCATCGATACGGTGCGGATGCACCACAGCGCGCGCCGGGAAAAATAATTTTCCGGGCCGCGCAGGCATGGTATCTTCGCCCTCGATCCGGCACTCAAGAATCAAGGACTTGCTCGCATATGGCCTCGGACGCGGTTGATCCTTCCGTCTTCGCCAATTTCGTCCCGCTGAACGCCCTCAAGGCGGAAAGCCAGCGCGAACTCGTCAAGAAAGCCAGCATCAGCCAGGCCAAGCCCGGCGACGCGATCTTCAAGGTCGGCGAACAGGCCAAGTCGGCCATCTACGTGCTTTCCGGCGAAGTCACGCTGGAAGACGCCACCGGCAAGGCGCTGGGCAAGATCATCGGCGGCACGCCGGACTCGTTCCACCGCCTGGCGCACCAGTCTCCGCGCAAGGTCAACGCCAAGGCCAAGACCGAAGTCCGTTACATGAGCATCGACGCCAGCCTGCTCGATGTCATGCTGACCTGGGACCAGACCGGCACCTTCGAGGTCGGCGACCTGAATTCTGAGCAGGAGATGGAAACCGGCGACTGGATGGGCAAGCTGCTGCAGATGAAGTCGTTCCAGATGGTGCCACCGTCCAACCTGCAGGCCATGTTCATGCGCATGCAGGAGGTCAAGGTCGAGCCGGGCGCCGTGATCGTGCGCCAGGGCGAGGACGGCGACTTCTTCTACGTGATGATCGAGGGCCGCTGCATGGTGACCCGCGAGCAGGCCGCTGGCCAGAAGCCGGTCAAGCTGGCCGAGCTCGAGAGCGGCTCCTGCTTCGGCGAGGAAGCCCTGATTTCGGACGCCAAGCGCAACGCCACCATCACGATGATGACGCGCGGCAAGGTCATGCGGCTGTCGAAGGAAGACTTCCGCCAGCTGCTGAACGACCCGTTGTCGCGCAAGATTTCGCTGGCCGAGGGCGAGAAGATGGTGGCGGCCGGCAAGGCCAAGTGGCTCGACGTGCGCCTGCCGAGCGAATTCCAGAACTACGCCCTGCCCGGCAGCATCAACCTGCCGCTGTACATGATGCGCATGAAGCTGGCGACACTCGACAACAAGACCGCCTACATCGTGTGCTGCGACACCGGCCGCCGCAGTTCGGTGGCGGTGTTCGTGCTCACGCAGAAAGGCTACGAGGCTTACGTCCTCGAAAAGGGACTGCCGCCAAAACCGTAAAGATAAAGGGGACGCACACCTTTATCGCGGTTTCCTCGCAGCGCGTCAGGTGGGTACCGATAAAGGTGTGCGTCCCCTTTATCTACATCGTGTGCGTCGGCCGATCCGCGCCGAGCGCGCCGGCCAGCAGTGTCTCGATCTTCTTCAGGGTTGCGCCGCCATCCTGCGGGCTGAACTGCACGCCGATGCCCTGCTGGCGCTTGCCTTGCGCGCCGCGCGGCGTCACCCAGACCACCTTGCCCGCCACGGGCAGGCGCTCGGCGGAATCCATCAACGTGAGCAGCAGGAACACCTCGTCGCCGAGCTGGCTGTCGCGCGTGGTCGGGATGAAGAGCCCGCCGTTCTTGATGAACGGCATGTAGGAGACGTAGAGCGCGCTCTTGTCCTTGATGTTCAGCGTGAGGATGCCGGGTTGGGCGCCGCCTGGTCTGGCCATCGTTGATTCCCTTTTTTGTTTGCCGGCGTCGTCAGCGTGCAGGCCGCGCGCCAGCCCAACGGATCATAATCGATTCCAGCAGCAGCACCGGGCTGGCGTTACGCTCCAGCGCGCGCAGGCCCTCGAGCGAATCATCAATCAGGCGCTGCACGGACTCGGTCGTGGCGTTCGGCGGCAGCACCTTGCCCCCGGCGCCCGGCACCGTCAGCGCCTGCAGCCAGCCGCCCCCGAGGCGCAGGAACCGCTCCAGCACTTCCTGGGCCTGGTCGCGCTTGAATCCAGCCACCCGTTGCAGCGGCGAGAAGCGCCCCTGCCCCAGTTCGGCGAACGCCCTCTCCCACTGCGCGACGTCTTCCGCCGGGGCCGGCTCCACAACCTGGCGCGAAAGCGCAAAACGCAGGATCTGGCAGCGCGAGCGCAGCGTGGCCGGCAGGGCGCGCCAGCGCTCGGACACCAGCAGGATGTGCGTCTTCGCCGGCGGCTCTTCGATGGTCTTGAGAAGGGCATTCGCGCCGCTGGCGTTGAGCGCATCGGCCGGCGCGACGATCGCGATCTTGTAGCCGCCATAGTGCGCCGACAGCGTCAGGCGCCCGAGCAGGTCGCGGATGTCGTCGATCGAGATGTCGCGCTTGTCCTCTGCCGGCGCCAGGCGCATCAGGTTCGGGTGCGTGCCGGCCAGGCGCTGGGTGCAGCCGCGGCATTCGCCACAGGGCTTGCTCGCACCGGCGGCGGCTTCGCACACGAGGTGCGCGGCCAGGGTCTGCGCGAACGCAAGCTTGCCGGCGCCGCGCGGGCCGGCCAGCAGCAAAGCGTGCGGCAGGCGGCCTTCTGCGAGCTGCGTCATCACCCGCTGCCAGTGAGCGGTGTCGCGGACCTCGCTCATCTCAGCCGCTCCAGCGCGCGGACGATCGCGGCGCTGACTTCGGCCGGCGCGGCGGCGGCGTCGATCACCGCGTAGCGACGCGGCGACTTCCGGGCGCGAAGACGATAGGCCTGCCGCACGCGCTTCTGGAAGGCCAGCGCCTCGCCCTCGAAACGGTCAGCGGCGCCGCGCGCCTTCGCGCGCGCGAGCCCGGCGACGGGGTCGATGTCGAGCAGGATCACGAGGTCGGGCGCCAGGGTGCCGAGTACGATCTTCGCCAGCGCATCGATCACGCGCGCGCCGAGCTTGCGGCCTGCGCCCTGGTAGGCGTAAGTCGCGTCCACGAAACGGTCGCAGACGACGTCGGTGCCAGAGGCCAGCGCCGGCCGGATCCTGGCGTGCAGGTGCGCCGCGCGCGCCGCGAACATCAGCAGCAGTTCGGTGTTGCTGTCGACTCCCTCGTCCCAGCGCTTCAGCACCAGGCCACGGATTTCCTCGGCCAGCGGCGAGCCTCCGGGCTCGCGGGTGCGCAGCACCTTCCGGCCCCTCTGGCGCAGCCAGCCTTCGACGAACGCCGCTTGTGTGGACTTGCCGGCGCCCTCGCCGCCCTCGAGCACGATCAGGCGCCCGCGTTTCACTTGCGCCTCAACTGGTACTTGCGCACCGCCGCTTCGTGCTGCGCCAGCGTCTCGGAGAACTGGTGCGTGCCGTCGCGGCGCGCGACGAAGTACAGCGCCTTGCCCGGCGCGGGATGCAGGGCCGCGTGGATCGCGGCGCGGCCCGGCAGGCAGATCGGCGTCGGCGGCAGGCCGGCACGCGTGTAGGTGTTGTACGGCCCGTCGGTCAGCAGGTCTTTCTTGCGCAGGTTGCCGTCGAAAGCGGCGCCGAGGCCGTAGATCACGGTCGGGTCGGTCTGCAGGCGCATGCCCTTGGCGAGGCGGCGCACGAAGACGCCGGCGATTTCCGCGCGCTCTCCCGGCGCGCCGGTCTCGCGTTCGACGATGGATGCCATCGTCAGGGCCTCCTCGGGCGTGCGGTACGGCGAGCCTTCGGCACGCCGGGACCATTCATCGGCCAGCACGACATCCATCGTCTCGAGCGCACGGCGCAGGTACGCGAGTTCCGAGGTGCCGCGCGGGAAGCGATAGGTGTCGGGATAGAAGCGCCCTTCCGGCGCGAGGCCCTCGCGGCCCAGCGCCTTCATCAGCGCGGCACCGTCGGTCGGGCCCTGCGCGTGCGCCAGCGTGTCCTCATGGCGCACGGCGTCCAGTGCCTCGTCGAAGCGCCAACCCTCGACTACGCGCAGCTCGTGCAGCAGCACGTGGCCCGAAACCAGCAGCGCGGTCACGTCGATCGCGCGCATGCCCGGAACGAACTCGTATTCACCGGCCTTGATGTTGCGCGCCTCGCCGGTAGCGCGCGCGTACAGCCCGAGGTACCAGCGCTGGCGATTCGAGTCGAAGATGCCGCGGCCCTGCCAGTCGCGCAGCAGGCTGCCGAGGCTCGCCCCCCGGGGCACGTCCACGTTCAGGACTTGCGTGAGCCGCAGCGGCTCGAACAGACGCTGCTGCAGGTCACGGCCGATCACGCCCGCGATGAGGGCCAGCAGCACCAGGCGAATGATCCAGCGCATCACAGCTCCGGGTGCCGCAGCGCGGCCATGAGTTGCCGTGTGGCCGGGCCTGGCGCGCCGAACGCGCGCGCGCCGAAGCTGCGCACCGGCCAGATCCCGATCAGGCTGTTGGTGAAGAACATCTCGTCGGCGTTCTCGAGCGCCTCGAAACTGGCCTCGCTGACGCGGGCGCCCTGCTCCAGCAGCCGTTCGCGGGTCAGGCCGGCGACGCCGCAGCGCTCGACCGGCGGCGTGTGCGCCACGGCGCCCTGCACCCAGAACAGGTTGCTGCGCGATCCGCAGACGGG
>JAYUGN010000277.1:0-23903 GCA_043767605.1 Gammaproteobacteria bacterium | reverse complement strand
CTGCGGGTCAGCAGCGCGCGGGCCGCGGGCCGCACCCGCGGCGCCGTGAAGGGGCCCTTGATCAGGATGGGCGTGTGCAGCGAAGCGAGGTTGCGCCGCTTGGGCTCGGTCCTGAGCTGGTAATCGATGGTTTCCGCGGTGAGGTTGATCGCGCCGCTGCCGATGATGTTGGCTTCCTTCGTGTCCACCACCAGCGTGCGCGTGTCGACCTGGCCGTCCTTCAGGCCGAGGTCGGCGACCATGCAGCGCAACTCGGTGCGGCGCGGAATGCCGAGCAGCGACAGCGCGGCGTTGCCGAAATCGATGCCGGCCAGGTCGACCAGCAGGGCGCTGAGGTCGCCGCCGGTCATGAACAACTGCAGCTCGCCGTCGCCGTGGCCGAGCATGGCTTTCATCGAGTTGCCGCGACTCTCGATCCTGCCCTTGCCGCCGATCGTGCCGGCGCCCTTGAACAGCTTGCTGCCCTGCATGAGGCGGCGCAGGTCCAGCTTGCGGAACGTGGCATCGGCGACGGCGTGCACCTGGTCTTGCTGGCCGTCGAGGGCCACGTTCATGGCGATCTGGCCGCTGCCGACGCCGAACGTCAGCGGATGCACCGTGACCTTGCCGTCGACGACGTCGAGCCGGGCGGCCAGGTTGTCGATCGGCGTTTTCTGCGTCTCGACGTGCGCGCCCTTGTAGGCGATGTGGAAATCCATCAGGCGCAGCTTGGCCAGGTTGATCGGCGCGTCGGGGAGCGCAGTGGTGCGGCCGGGTTCCGCGCCGATGAAGCCGGCCAAGTCGGCGAGCACCAGCTTCTTCGAGGAGAGCGTGGCGGTGACGACGGGCCGCGCGTCCGGTGTGCTGCGCGGCTCGTACAGGAACTGGCCGGCCAGGTCGCTGCTGCCCACGGTGCCGGCGAACGAGGTGAAGCGCATCGTGTTCTTCTCCCAGTCGAGCGAGCCCTTGATTCGGTAGGGCGGGGTCGGCGGCAGCGGGATGCCGGTCAGCGCGTACAACTGCGACAAGTCCTCGCCGTGCAGCTCGAGCACGAGCGCGGCGCCGCCGAGGTGCAGCGGATCGAGCAGGGTGCCGTGCAGCGACAGGCGCGTGGCTCCGTTTTCGGCCGTGAACTCCAGCGGGTAGGGATGCACCGTGTCGCGCAGGCCGAGCACCGCGCCGCCCGTGAGCTGCGCGGCGAAGGGCTGGCCCGACCAGACGCCCGCCGCGCTGACGAACAGCTGGGAGTCCGCGCCCTGGCCTTGCGTGTGCACCAGCAGGCCGACGTCGGACAGGTGCTGCGGGTACACGAAGTGCAGCTCGCCGTCGCGGATGTCCAGCGTGCCGATCTCCAGGTCGCGGGCGCCGGGCTTGCTCGCGGGCAGGCCCAGGCCGAAGTCCACGTCCGACGGATCCGGCGCAATCGTGCCGCGCAGCCGCTCGATCGTGATGGCGGGCAGCACCAGTCTTCCGGCCAGCAGCGGCCAGAGGGCGACCCGCAGCGTGAGGCGGTCGATCGTGGCGCGCGCGCCCGCGCTGGATGCAGCGGTGCCCGCGATCGCAACGGTGTCGAGGGAGATTTGGCTCTCGGCCCCCGGCGAGACCGCCATGTGGCCGATCGTGACGGCGCGGTTCAGCGCCGCCGACAGCCGCCACTCGGCCACTGGCTTGAGCCAGCTCCAGTCCCAGAACGCGACCAGCAAAACGATCGCCAACAGGGCCGCGGCTGCGAGGATTTTCACTCCCTGATGATGTCGGCAGAAACGCGTGCGCGCTGTGCGGCAACGTACAGAGTCAGCGCCGGGCGTGGCCCATCCTGCCGAGGTGAAAGCGCCCATGAACCTGCCGGACGCGACGGGTCCCGTTTCGCCGTCCACGCCGTCCACGCCGTCCGCAGCCGAGCCCCGGCCCGGCGGCACGCTGCGCCTGCTGTCGCTCAACATCCAGTTCGGGCTGCAGGGGTCGCGCTACACGCAGTACCTCACTCACGCCTGGCGGCACGTGCTGCCGACCCGCAAGGCGCGCGCCAACCTCGACCGCATCGCCGCGCTCGCGGCGCCGTACGATCTGGTGGCCATCCAGGAAGCCGACGCCGGCAGCCTGCGCACCTCGCGCCTGAACCAGGTGGCCCACCTTGCAGAGCTCGCCGGATTTCCGCACTGGCATGCCGCGGTGACGCGCGACCTGCGGCCGTTCGCGCAGCACTGCCTCGGCTGCCTGTCGCGCTGGCCACTGCAGTTCGTGAAATACCACGCGCTGCCCGGCTGGCTGCCGGGCCGCGGCGCGCTCGAGGTGGAAATCCAGCCGCCCGGCTACGAGCGGCTGCGCCTCGTCATCGCCCACCTCGCACTCGGACGTCGCGCGCGCGCGCGCCAGCTCGGCTTCATCGCGAAACTGGTGCGCGGCGCCACTGACACGATCGTGCTCGGTGACCTGAATTGCGGCCCGCCGGAACTGGCGGCCCACGCGGGCTTCAGCGACACCGGCCTGCGCGGCGTGCACGACGGCGCGCACACGTTCCCGAGCTGGCGCCCCTCACGCGCGCTGGACCACATCCTGGTGACGCCGACCGTCGAAGTGATCGGCGCCACCGTGCTCGAGGAGCGGCTCTCCGATCACCTGCCGGTCGCCACCGAGATCCGGCTGCGACTGGAGCGCGGGGCAGGATCGCCGTGATGCGGCTGCGGCAGGTACGGTTTCAGCTCGTCCGGCACCATTCCCCTGAAGGTAGCGTCCAACGGGAAATGCGGCATCTTGGCCGCTACTGCGCGCAAGAGCGCTTCGCCCTGGGCACGATCCTTCTTGATCTTGAGCCTGTTCCTCCTGGGCTTGTCCGATAGCCACAGCTTGTGAAGGCCCATCCATCGCGGATCGGGGACCACAAGGCGCGCCGGCATATTGGTCCGGTCCATTACGATTTGCTCAACCTGCGTCCCCTTGAGCAACCACTCTTGCTCAGGCAACCCGGTCGGACGCAGTCGTTCAGTCGATGGATACGAAACCAGCACGGATGGAGCGGCAAGAACCTCAACCTCGTAGCCTGCAGCATTACGCGCTTGAAAAGGTCGCTCGGTGTTTTCGGTGAAGGTTTCATCCACGGCCTTGAGCATGTCGAGCACCGGAATCCGCGTGCCTTCTGCCAATGCCATTGCAATGCGCGAGTCGCCGGCCCAAGTGAGATCGAAGTCCTCCGTTGAGTCGAGGCCAGTGGCAAATCGCTCCTGCGCCTCCAGTTCGTACGCCGCAAACGCATTCGTTCCAACGACGAGGAACGCGCTGCCCAGCATCGAGCGCTGGTCCGCTTCGCGCAGGATCGCGCCCGGCATCCCATCGATCATCGGCAAGTGCACGGCGCGATACAGCCGCGCCAATTCGTGCAGCTTCACCTCCGATTGCTTGATGCGCGAAAGCGCTTCCTCGCGCTTGTCCATGCGGCCGCGGTACTCGTCGTAGAGCGCGTCCGTTTCCGCGGACTTCCGGCCAAGCGATTGTCCGCGCCCTGATCGGTCGAGGCGCTGGTACAGATACTCCTTGCCGGAGATGGTCTTCCAAGCCAACCAAGGGCGCCCATCTGGAATTTGCCTGGCGGTCTGGGCCCAGGTGTCGTAGGCGACCCGAAGGTTTTCCAGAATGCGGAGCTGTTCGGAGGTAAAGTCCATTAACCATCACTTATGTCTTGTCTAAGTGTGATGGATAATACCTTTTATATCATTTATTTACAACTGAAAACGATCCCGGAAGCTGCGGAAGCGGTGCGGCAAAAAAAAGGACCCGCTGAGGGTCCTTTTTTTACCGCTGATGCTTTTACGGCTGGGTCACCGGGCTGTGGTCGAGCGTGACCGCGGTACCCGCGTACACCCGGCCGTTGAGCGAGGCGCCCGTCTTCAAGGCCACTGAAGTCTGCGACAGGATGATGCCTTCGAAATGCGAGGTCGTCCCGAGGTCCGCCGCGGCAAACGTCGCCCAGAAGATGTTCTTGGACTGCGCGCCACCCGCGAGGATGATGTGCACGCCTGAACTGACGGTGAGGCCTTGTGCGATCTGGAAGATCCAGACGTCGTTCGGGCCACCCGTGAGCGTGAGATCCGTCGGGATCAGGACGCCGGTGCCCCACTTGTAGACCGCCGGGGAGAGGTTGAGGCCGCCGATATCGCCTGCACCCAGTTCCGTGTAATCAGGCGCGCGTCCCTGGGCATTCGTGTAGGCGGTGCCCTTGTCGCCGATCGCGACGGTCAGGGACGAAGGGCTCATCACGGTGCAGGGCAGCGGGCCCGTGTGATCGACGTCGTAGATCACGCCGGTCACTTCAATGCACGTCAGGCCGATGCCGGCGCCTGTCGCGGGGCTCAGGCCCACATCGCCGGTGATTGCGGAAGGCGGAACGTCAGTGATGGCCGATTCCGCCAGAATCACGAACGCGCCCGCCGCGCCCAGATCCACCGGTGCCGGGCCCTTGCCCAGGCCTCCGAAGCCGGTGCCGGCGCCGGCAGCGTTGGGAGGTGCCGATGCCACATAGGCGCCATTGCCGCCGCCGCTGCATCCGGCGACGAGGACGGCCAAGGCCAGAGCCAAGGACCCCAGCAGCGGCCTTGAAAGAGCTTCGAATCTGTTCACGGTGCTTCTCCTTAGAAAGTTAACTCGTCCCTGCCTGCACTGTCCGCTCCGGGTGCGCGAAGGTCTGTGCGCTGGGGTACTTAGCGAATCGTCACGCCGCCAGGAATTCGCCGAACACCTTGAGTCGCTCGACGCGGTCGCACAGCGTCTTCAGCGCCACCAGGATCGGCACCGCCAGCAGCGCGCCGGTCACGCCCCACATCGCACTCCAGAACAGCACCGACAGCACGATCACCACGGGGTTCAGGCTCAGTTGCCGGCCCAGTGTCATTGGCGTGACCAGGTAGCGCTCCGTCGCCGACAGCACGACGAACACGCCGGGCACGAGCAGGCCGTGCCCCACGTCGTCGAAGGTCAGCAGGCCGACGATGGTCAGCGCGGAGACGCTGGCGATCTCGCCCAGGTACGGCACGAAATTCAGCACCGCGACCATCACGCCCCACAACACGGCATTCGGCACGCCGAGCAGGACCATCGCCATCGCCACCGCGCCGCCCAGGCCCGCGTTGATCAGCGTGACCGTGAGCAGGTAGGTGGAGACGCCGGCTTCGACCTGCCTCGCAATGTCGATCGCGCGCTCCTTGTCGGCGAGGCGCCGCGTCGCCGCGATGGTCTTGCGCAGGAACAGGTCGCCGCAGGCCAGCAGGAAGTAGAGCAGCACCAGCGTGCTGACCGCAGCGAGGGCAAATCCGCGCGCGGCGTCGAAAATGCCGCCGGCCAGCGTCGTGGTCTTCACGGTCACTTCCTGGGGCTTGACCGTGCTGCCGCCGCTGGCCATGTCCTTGGTCATGTCCTGGACCTTGGCGGTGGCCTGGGTAACGTCGTGCACCTGGCCGGCCACGCGGCGCAGCTTGACGCCGAGGTCGCGCAAGCCCTGCGGCGCCTTGTCGAGCCAGGCGCTCGCGGGCTCGGCGAGGTTGTAGATGCCGCCGGCGAAGCCTGCGAGCAGGCCCAGCACGATCAGCGCCGCGCCCAGCGGCACCGGGATGTACATCTTTTTCATGCGGCGCACGGCCGGCAGGAACACCAGGCTGAGGATCAGCGCGACCACCACCGGCAGCACCACGTCGCGCGCCAGGTGCATGACGGTGAGCACCGCGACCAGCAGCAGGCCCGACACGGCCAGCGAACTGCCCGGGGTCACGTGCGCGTGCGGTTTGTCGCTCATGTGCCAGTGTCAGGCCGGCAGCGCGCGCGCTCTGTGCGGTGCCAGACCGACGCGCCACTCCTGCGCTCCTACGCTACCCAGACCTTCAAGAAACCAGGAGAAACACCGTGCTCGAAACCATCGTCGTCGTATTGCTGCTGCTCTGGGTGCTGGGGCTGGTCTCGTCCTACACCATGGGCGGCCTGATCCACCTGCTGCTCATCGTTGCCATCGCCGTCGTGCTGATCCGCGTGATCCAGGGCCGCAAAGTGCTGTCATGAACGCGACAAAACTTGTTGCGATCGTGCTGGTCATCCTCGGAGCGATGGGCCTGGCCTATGGCGGCTTCAGCTATACCAAGGACCGGCACACCGCGGACATCGGCGCGCTGCACCTGACGGTCAACGAAAAGGAACACGTCAACGTGCCGGTGTGGGCAGGCGTCGGGATCCTCGTCGTCGGCCTGCTGATGCTGGGCGTGCCGCGCAAGATCTGACGAGGCCTTTTGAAGATCTGGCGGCTGGCGGCATGCGCCGCCCTGGCAGCGATGCCGGCGCTGTGCGCCGCGGACCCACCGGCTGAACTTTCGCCGGAGACGGCGCGCGACTGGGTGCAGCAGATGAAGCTGCAGTCGCGCGGTCCGTTCCAGGCGATACGCTGGTTCTGCGCGGACGGCGCGGTGCTGCCACCCGGGCCTGCTGCCTGCGGCCCGCACGGGGGCGGGTTCCAGCACGGACAGTGGAGCGCGCACACCCTGCAGGTCCGTGCTGCGGGCTATCCCGTCGCCAACCTGCTGGCGGATTTGCCGCCGGAAGAGGTGAGTGGGCCCCTGGCCGAGCCCGACCTGCTGTCCATTCTCCTGCTCGAAAAATTCCTGGTCGCGACCGACGACGGCTGGATCCTGCGCCTCGCGCAGTCCTACCAGGGCGCCTTCCAGGATTACAACGAACGGGACGGCGCCGCCGCCATCCTGCTCGCGATGCTGCCGACGGGCAGCGTGCCGTTCGCGCTGCAGCGCGAGGCGGTGCGGCTGTTGCCCCACGGCGCGGACACGGCTGCGATCACGCTGCTGCGCGGCATGGCGGTGACGATCGTGCAGCAGGATCCGGCGTTCCAGGCGCTGCGCAGCAAGATCCACAACCTGCCGGAGGCCGGCGATGCGCAGCGCGTGCGCGCGTACGCGACCGGGCCGCGTGGCCAGGCCGCCGTGCAGGCCGACTACGCGACGCTGGCCGAGATGATCGACCAGGTCCATGCGCCGGCGGCAATGCCCGCCGCGCTGCAATCGCTGGGCCGTGCGCATTCGCCGGCGCTGGCACTGCGTTTCCTGAAGATCGCATCGGCGCTGGACGCGCGCAGCGACGCCGGCTCGCAGTTCCGGCTCGGCAGCGAAGCGCTGGTGCTGATCCGCGAGCACCTGCCGGAATTCGGCGCGCCGCGCCGGCGCCTGGCCGCGCTGGACGCCAGCCTCGCCCTCGAGACCGCCGTGTTCGTCGCCAGCCGCAGCGTGCTGCAAGGCCTGCCGCAGGCCAGCCGCAGCGAGCGGCTGGCCTGGCTCGGCGTCGCGGCGCGCGCCGTGTACGGCCTGGGCCTGTTCACCGCGCGCGAGCTGGCGCAGGTCGAGCAGTCGCTCGCGACGCTCTCGCCGCCGCGGGTGCGGCTGCAGGTTTACCGCGACGAGCTGCAGCAGCTCGGGCGCGCCGCGGCCTGGCCCGAGCGCCGCTTGCGCTACCACTTCGGCAACGCCATCGAGCGGCTGGTGCCGATCGAGCCGCTCGCCGCCGGCTACATCGCCGACCGCCTGCGCGGCAGCGTAATGCTGTTCTACTCGGAAGTGCTGGAGTCGCTGGCCCGCGACGCGGACCAGCTCGGCGAAACGCAGCACAGCCTGTTCGGCCAGGAAACGCCGGGCCTGTCCCGCCTGAATCCCGGCCTGGCGCGGGGAATCCTGCGCACGTCCGCCGATGCGGTGCGCCCGGAACCTGGCGCGCCGCCCGCGATTTACCTGGTGCCCGAGACAACCTCCGACCTGCCGGCGGTCGCCGGCATCCTCACCGGCGGGGAAGGCAACGCGCTGTCGCACGTGCAGCTCCTGGCGCGCAACCTGGGGATTCCGAACGTCAGGGTCGGCAGCGCCGCGCAGGCCATCCTCGAGGCGCATCGCGGTCGCGCCATCGTGGTGGCCGCCAGCGCCGGCGGCGCGGTGCGCATCGAGGACGATGGCCCGCAATGGGAGGCACTGCTCGGCAGCACCAGGGCCGGCGTTCCCGACCTGATCCACGTGAACCTGGCCAAGCTCGAGCTGCTGCGCACGGACTTCATCCCCACGACGCAGCTGCGCGCCGCCGATTCCGGCCGCATCGCCGGCCCGAAAGCCGCGCAGGTCGGCGAGCTGACGCATTATTTTCCGCAGAACGTCTCGCCCGGGCTGGCGATCCCGTTCGGCGTGTACCGGGCCGTGCTCGATCGGCCGCTGCGTGCGGGCCGCGGCGCGCCCAGCATGTTCGAGTGGCTCAAAGGCCAGTACGCGGAGCTTGCCGTGCGCAAGGGCCTGGATCCGGAATATTACGGCCGCCGCGTGCCCGAGCTGCTGGCCTTCGTGCGGCAGTGGCTGCAAGCCGCCGATCTCGGCCGCGCGTTCCGCGAGCGCCTGCGCAGCGACATGCAGGCGCTGTTCGGCCTGGAAGGCACTTACGGCGTGTTCGTGCGCAGCGACACCAACGTCGAGGATCTTCCCGGCTTCACCGGCGCGGGCCTCAACCAGACGATCGCCAACGTGGTCGGCGTCGATGCGGTGATCGCGGCCATCAAGCAGGTCTGGGCCTCGCCGTTTTCCGAGCGCGCCTTCGGCTGGCGCCAGGGCTTGATGGACCAGCCCGAGCACGTTTACGCCTCGGTGCTGCTGCACCGGAGCGTGCCCAACGACAAGTCCGGTGTCATGGTCACGGCGAATCTCGACACCGGCGGCCGCGAGGACATCACGGTGGTGGTCAACACCGGCGTGAGTGGCGGCGTCGACGGCCAGGCCGCCGAGACGCTGCGCATCTCGCTGGCAACCGGCGCCGCGCGGCTGCTTGCTTCGGCCACCGCGCGCAGCCAGCGGGTGCTTTCGGCCGAGGGTGGCGCCGGGCTGGTGCGCAGCGATGCGCCCGAATTCCTGCTGCAGCCGGATGAAATCCGGCAACTGGTCGACTTCGTGCGCGGATTTCCCAAGGACTACCCCGGCCTGCAGGACGCCGCCGGGCACGCCGCGCCGGCCGACATCGAGTTCGGCTTCGTGCGCGGCCACCTGATGCTGCTGCAGATCCGCCCCTTCCTGCAGAGCGCGCAGGCGTCGCGCAACCAGTACCTGATCGGGCTGGACGCGGGCTTCGACAAGCTCGGTGGCAAGATCGTGGAAATGCTCGCCGTACCGCAGGCGCCGTCATGAGAATCGCCGCGCTCGCTGCCGTGCTGCTCTTGCTGGCCGACGCGGCCAGCGCGTATCCGGTGGACGGCTACGCCTACACCGGCATCCGCCGGCTGGAATACGCGCGCCTCGTGCAGTCTGGCGAGCTTGCGGGAACCAAGCGGCAGTCCGGGCAAACCCTGCCGATGGCCGAAGTCGTGCCGCACTGGCACGCCTCCGACGGCAGGCTCCTGCCGCCGGTCGATGAGGCGTTCAGCCGCCGCGTCAGCGAACTGGTGCCTGCTGCCCAGCGCGAGGACTATGCGATCGCGCTGCTGGACCTGTCCGATCCGCAGCACCCGCGCTACGCCCTCCACAATCCTGGCACCCAGGCCAATATCGGCAGCGTCGGCAAGATCCTCGTCGCGCTGACATTTTTCCAGAAGCTCGCCGACCTGTATCCCGACGACATCGCGAGCCGCGAGCGCGTGCTGCACGACACGCCGCTCACCGCCGACATCTTCAGCCAGTACGACCACCACACCGTGCCGTTCTACAACCTTCAGACCCGGCAGAAGACCAGCCGCCACATCCGCATCGGCGACACGGGCAGCCTGTGGGAATTCATGGACTGGATGCTGTCGGCGAGTTCCAACTCGGCGGCCGGCGTGGTGCAGAAAGAGCTGCTCGCGCTGCTGCATTTCGGCCCGCGCTACCCGGTGCCTGCCGAGGAAGAAGCGGCCTTTTTTGCCGGCACCAAGCGCCAGGCGCTGGGCGAGATCCTGCTGGATGCGATGAACGATGCCGCACTGCGCAACGGCCTGGACCCGGAGCTGATCCGGCAGGGCAGCTTCTTCACGCATGAAGGCAACCGGCGCGTGGCCGATACCTCGAGCTACGCGACGCCGGGACAGCTGATGAGCTACCTGTTCCGGCTCGAGGCGGGCACGCTGGTGGACAGCTTCAGCAGCCGCGAGATCAAGCGCCTGCTGTACATGACGCAGCGCCGCATCCGCTACGCCTCGCACCCGGCGCTGAACGAGGCGGCGGTGTATTTCAAGTCGGGTTCGTTCTTCCAGTGCGTGAACGGCCCGCGCGGCTGCCGCAAGTACAAGGGCGACAAGACCAACCGGCTGGCCTCGGTGGCGATCGTCGAGTCTGCCCCGGGCGCGCCGGTGCAGCACTATCTCGTGGCAGTGATGTCCAATGTGCTCAGCGTCAATTCGGCCGTGGCGCACCAGACCCTGGCCATGCGCATCCACCGCCTGATCGCGGCGCTGCATCCCGCGCCGCTGGCGCTGCCGTGGGTCCCGGAATCTTCGTATCCATCGGTACCGGTGGACGATCCCGAAAACCCTGAACCGCCGGGAACCGCGCCATGAGCGCCGCGCCCACCTCGGCGGCGAAGCTGCTGCGCACGCCGGCGCTGCGCTCGATCCTGCTGTTCCTCGATTTCTTCCTGATCATCCTGGCGTATTACCAGGTCAAGCCCGCCAGCCGCTCGCTGTTCCTGGAATACGCCGACGCCAAGGACCTGCCGTACCTGTGGACGGGCAGCGCCGTGCTGCTGCTTGCGCTGATGCCGCTGTATGTGCGCCTGCTGAAGAAATTCACGCGCCTTCACATCGTGCTGGGAACCTGCGGCGCGGCGCTGGCGCTGCTGGTGCTGTTCCGGTTCCTGCTGCTGTGGCCCAGCCTGCCGACCGCGATTGGCTTCTACCTGCTGGTCGACATCTTCAGCGTGGTGCTGGTCGAGCAGTTCTGGAGCCTCACCAACAGCGTCTACCGCAGTTCCGACGGACGGCGGTGGTACGGGCTGATCGCCAGCGGCGGCCTCGTCGGCGGATTCGTCGGTGGCTACCTGGCCAGCGCACTGGTGCGGCTGACGTCGCTGACCACCGTGGACCTGCTGCTGGTGTCGGCCGGCATCATCGGCCTGGTGATGTGGCTGACGCTGCGTCTCGCGCGCTATGGCTTTTACGACGAGGCGCCGGCGGCGGAAGCGCCTGCAGCCGGCGCGGCCGACGTCTGGACCACGCTACGCAGCAGCCGCTACCTCATGCTGATCGCCGTGATGCTGCTGCTCTCGCAGATCTGCGAGCCGATCGTCGAGTACCAGTTCATGCACCTGGTCGAGCAGGCGTATCCGGACAAGGAAGCGCGCACGGCCTACCTGTCCGATTTCCTGAGCCTGCTCAGCGGTCTTGCGCTGCTGATCAACCTCGCGGTCGCGCCGCTGCTGCTGCGGCGCTTCGGCGTCGCGGCCGGAATCCTGGCGCAGCCGGTGCTGCTGGGCCTGTCCGCGCTGGGCTTTGCGTTCGAGTCGCGGCTGACGATGGCCGGCGCGATGAAGGTTTCCGACCGCGCGCTGGCCTACTCGATCAACCGCCAGGCCCGCGAGCTCTTGTACGTGTGGGTGGACGCGGCCACGATCTACCGCGCCAAGGCCTGGATCGACATGGTCGGCTACCGCGGCTTCAAGATCGCCGGAAGCCTGATCATCCTGCTGCTGACGCAGTGGCTGCCGTGGCAAGTCGGCGATGCCGGCCTGTCCTGGGCGGTGGTCGCGATGTGCGCGGGCTGGATCGTGGCCGGCACCTACATCATGCGGCGCCTGCTGCCCGAGCTGATCGTGCGCGCGCAGCGCGGTGGCGCGCCGGTGCCGGCCGGCGCCGTGACCGCGAACATGACCGGTGGTGGCCGCAAGGTCATCCTCGCGGAGGACCACGCGCCGACCGCGCTGCTGCTGCGCCGGGCGCTCGAGCGCTGGGGCTTCGAAGTGGCGGTCGCGCCCGACGGGCTGGCCATGCAGGCCTACGTGGAGACGCGGGCGCGGCCGGCGCTCGCGCTGCTGGACGTTTCCTTGCCCTACGTGGACGGCTTCGTGCTGGTGAAGCTGATTCGGGCGCACGCCAAATGGCGCGAAGTGCCGATCCTCATGCTGACCGGCGAGACTGGCGAGCGCGAGATCACGCGCGCGCTCGCGGCCGGCGCCAACGATTTCATGACCAAGCCGTTCAACCTCGAGGAACTAAAGGCCCGCATCGGGCGGCTGCTGCCGGCGTGAGGGCCTTGCGTGCGCTGACGAACGGAAAGGGCCGCAAGGGCTGCGTAGGCTGGGGGCTCTTCAAATCAAAGGAAGGCGAATCATGAACAAGCAACATTTTAGAATCCTGGCGGGCGTGCTGGCGATCGGCGCCCTCGCGTCGCCGCTGACGGGCTTTGCGCAGGCCGCAACGCTCAACATCAGCGTGGACGTCGCCCCGCCGCCGGCCAAGGTCGAGACGGCGCCGGCGCAGAAAGTGGGTTACGTGTGGTCGCCCGCGTACTGGTCCTGGAACGGCTCGGCCTACATCTGGACCGAGGGGTCCTGGGTCGCCGTGATGGAACCCGCGAAGAAGTGGGTGGCGCCGAACTGGTCGCAGCGCGGCAACAAGTGGTACTTCACGCCGGGTCACTGGGCCTAGCGAACCTCGTCATTCCCGCGAACGCGGGTATCCAGAAGCTGGATGCCCGCTTGCGCGGGCATGACGACTTTTTTCAGAGCGGGCGGCGCTCGCTGCTGTTGCTGAAGACGATGTCGTCCATCGCCACGATCAGCTCGCGCATCCAGTCGCCGCCCTTGGGGTCGTCGGAAAGCCCGACCGCGATGTAGCGGCGGCCGTCGTGCTCGACGATGGCGCTGTCGGCGTGGAACGTGCGCCAGGTGCCGGACTTGCGATAGATCTGCGCATCCGGATGGGTCTGCGCCAGGCCCTTCACGAAATTGTGGTGAATCGCGGGCGATCCCATGATCTGTTTCATCTGGCGGCTGGCCTCCGGCGAGACCAGCTGGCCGGTTTCCATCAGGTAATAGAAGCGCGCCACCTGGTAGGCGGTCGCGCCGTGCGAAAGGTTGTGCAGCGGATCGCGCTGGCCCGTGGCCCCGCGGCCGTACGGCTTGCCCACCCACAGGCCGCCGTTGAGCGCGGGGTCATAGAGGCGATAGCGCTTGGACTGCAGCACCGTGGCCAGGTAGTCCATGCCCACGCGCTGCAGCATGGCGCTGGCGGCGCTGTTCGAGGAATTGCGGATCATCAGCGTCAGCTCGGCGATCGCGGCGTCATCGAGCGTGAGCTTGTTTTCCGCGGCCTTCTGGAAGGCGCCGAGCAGGATCGCGATCTTGGGCAGGCTGGCGGCATACATCATGCGGTCGCCGTTGACCTGTGCCATGCGCGGATGCGAAGGATCGGTGATGTCCACGAGGGTCGCGGCCAGGCGGCCCTCGCGCACAGCGCGATCCAGCGCGAGCTTCTTCAGCGAGGCTTCGAGTGCGAGCTGGACGCGCGCGTCTTCCGCTGCACGCAGGTCCACGTGAGTCGCTTCGGCATACGCCGTTTCGACCGCCGTCGCCAGGGGCGCGGCGTTCGCTGCACAGGCGAAGAACGCCGCGCTCAAGAAGAGCGGCAGGCTCAATCGCTGCGAGTATTGTTTCATCGGGGTGCCCGTGAGTCTGTTCGGTGACCCACTCACGGTGCGCGCTTTGGCCCCCAATAGCCATCCCACATTAGTCCCTGCCATTGGGCGGAAATCGCTGGCTATCGGGGCCCGAACACCTGCGAATAGTCGTCCTCGCCCAAGGCGTAGCACTCGCAGGATCTGGCCTCGAGCCCCTTGCGGTCGAGCACGCGGATCTCGCCGCGCGAATAGCTGATGAGGTCGCGTTCCTGCAGCGCGCCGGCGGCGATGGTGATGCCGCTGCGGCGCACGCCGAGCATGCCGGCCAGGAACTCGTGCGTGAGGTAGAACTGATCGGCGGGCGCGCGGTCGTGCGTCAGCAGCAGCCAGCGGGCCAGGCGCGCCTCGACCTCGTGAAAGCGGTTGCAGCCGGTGCTTTGCGTGAGCTGGGCCCCCAGCACGTAGAGATAGCGCTTGAGCATGCGCGTCAGCGCCGGGCACTCGCGCAGCTCGCGGCGCAGCGCCGCGGCGCTCATGCGCCAGGCCGTGCCGGAGCCCTGCACCACGGCGCGCAAGGGCACGGTGTCGATGCCCAGGGCCAGCGTGGCGCCGAGCATGCCTTCGTTGCCGATCAGCCTGATTTCCAGGGGCTCGTGCTCGTCCATGACCGCCACCGTCGAAATGAAGCCGGTGAGCGGGAACCAGATGTGCCGGTAGGGTGAGGCGGGTTCGCACAAGGTGGTGCCGAAGACGAGGTCCACTTTCTGGCAACGCGCGAGAATCCGCTCGCGTTCCTTGCGCGGCAGGCGCGCGAGCAACTGATTTTGCTGCATGAACGCAGTATGGACTGCGCTGGCGGGGCCTTCTGTTTCCCATCGCACAGACGATACCGGGGACGGCCTGTAGGTTTTCGGGATCAATGCATATCAAAAGGCCGGGCCGGCTGATCGCCGGTGTCACGCTGCTTCTGGTCGTCGCCGGCGCGGGCTATGTCGCGTTCGTTTTCGACGCGAATGCCTATAAGCCTCGTGTCATCGCGGCCGTCCAGCAGTACACCGGCCGCGCACTGGCGATCGATGGCGATTTGACCGTTGCGCTGCTGCCGTCGCCGCACGCGACGCTCCACCAGATTCGCCTGGCCGAAGCGGCGGGCTTCGGTACGCAGGCGTTCGCGGAAATCGGCGCCGTATCGATCTACCCGAGTCTCCTGCCGCTCTTGCGCAGGCGCCTTGAGCTCAAGGCAATCGTGCTGGAGCACCCTGATCTTCATCTGCTGAAGAACAAAGCAGGTGACAGCAACTGGGCAGACCTGCTGCAGAAGCGCGCCCCGGAAGTTCAGGGCCCGGGCGCGCCGGCGGCCACCGTGGTCATTCGGAGCCTGCGCATCCAGGAGGGTGAACTGAGGTTCGATGACGAAGCGGCGAATCGGTACGTCGTCGTTTCGAATCTGGATCTGAGCGCCAGTGGCCTGGGTTACGCCTCTCCCGCAACAATCGAAGTCAGGGCCGACGTTTCGGGCGGGCAGCGGAAGTTCGAGATTGTTCTGGAGGCGAACGGCAAGGGCGTGTACGCCAGCTCGCACGAAAGCCTTTCGGGAACATTCAACGTCGCGCTGAAGGATGCTGCGGGCCAGGTCGCCGCCAGTGCCCAGGTCACGGCGAGTCCCGAGGGGGGCGCGCCGCCCCGCATTGACGCCAGGCTCACCGTGCCGGAGTTCAGTCCGCGACGGCTGCTCGGGCACCTGGGCAAGACGGTCCCGGCCATGCGCGACAACTCCGCGCTGACGCGTGCCCGGTTTGCGATTGACGTGACTGGGGATCAGGCACGACTCGTGCTGCGCCCGACCGGGCAACTGGACGACTCGAACCTGGACGGAGAAATTACCGTGCAAGGCGGGTTCGAGCATCCCGTAATCCGCTTTGACCTGGCGGTGGACCAGATTGACCTTGATCGTTACCGGCCGCCCCAGCCGAAGGGTCCGCCTTCTCCCGATGGCCAGGACGCCATCTCGAAAATCTCGAATGAGGAGTTGCGAGCCCTGGGCTTGAACATTCGTGGCAATGTCCGGGTCGGCAAGATCACGCTCAACGGTGATCGCACCAGCAATTTTGTTGCCAAACTGGAATGGAACCCATGATGCCAATGACGCGTCCGGCCACGGTGGCGCTGCTCGCGATCGCGCTGGCCGGCTGCTCGCTGTTCGGGCCCAAGCCCTCGCAGCAAACGCCGGCGAGCGACCCCGACTCCATCAACACCGGCTACACGCTCCTGTACATCATCGTCGCCGGGCAGAAAAGCTCGGACAAGGTGCTGCTCATCAAGCATGTGTCGCCGCAGGTAAAAGACATCATCAAGGAAATCTCGGAGGCGACCGGCAAGATCGACGCCGAGCTGAAGGCTTTCGCCAAAAACGACCCGGATATCCAGCTCGAGCGCCGTGTCCTGCCGCTGATCGAGACGAAACAGCGTGAATCGGCTGTAGCGGAGCGCGTCCTGCAATTCGTCGGAACTAGCGGCAAGCGGTTCGAGCGGCTGCTGCTGCTAAGCCAATCCGGGCTGCTCACCACCGAACGCCACATCGCTCGCGTCATGCGCGACTCGGAAACCCATCCCGGACGCAAGGCATTCTGGGAGCAGACAGCAAAGACCTTCGACGAGCTTTACGCCAAGCTGGTCAAGCTGCTGGAAGACGAGTACTTCATCCCATGACGCGCGCCGCCAGCGGCGCGCGATTCGCTAGGCCACAGTCGTGAGGTACGGCAGCAGCCGGTCGGTTTCCTTCTTGACCACGGCGTAGCACTCGCAGCTGAGCTTTTCGAGCCTGTGCCGGTCGAGTACGGTGATCTGGCCGCGGCTGTATTCGATGACCCCCAGCTTCTGCAGCTTGCCGGCCGCATCGGTCACGCCTTCGCGTCGCACGCCCAGCATGTTGGCGATCAGCTCCTGGGTCATGACGAGCTGGTTGCCGGCCAGGCGGTCGAGCGAGAGCAGCAGCCAGCGGCACAGCTGCTGGTCCACCGAATGATGGCGGTTGCACACGGCGGTCTGCGCCATCTGCGTGATCAGCGACTGCGTGTAGCGCAGCATCAGCAGCAGCAGCTCGCCGTGGCGGTTGAACTCGTCCTTGAGGCGCTGGCCCAGCAGGCGGTAGGCGTAACCCGCGCTTTGCACGAGGGCGCGGCTCGGCGTGCTTTCGCCGCCCATGAACAGCGACACGCCGATCAGGCCCTCGTTGCCTACCACGGCGATTTCCGCCGAGGCGCCGCTTTCCATCACGTACAGCAGCGAGACTATGGAGTCGGCCGGGAAATAGACGTGGCGCAGGGCGTCGCCGGATTCGTACAGGACCTGGCCGAGCGGCAATTCCACCCGTTCAAGGTGGGGGAACAGGCGCTGCTGGACCTCCGGATTCAAGGCCGCCAGGAGGTGGTTCTGCAGCGGTGAGGTTGCGGCTGGCATCTCGGAGAAAGCCCCCCAATCATCTTTCCAAGGGTCTGCCGATTATAGTCCTCTCGCGGCCTTGCGTACGCTAGCGCACCCAAGGGTGGCTTGCCCGCCCGGCGATCAGCTGGCGCAATGCTTCTGGCCCATTTGCTGGCGCATCGCTTCCTGCTGCCCGAGCAGGCTGGAATATTCCTCGTAGTCCGTGCCGTCGCCCTTGAGCATGAAGAACGTGAACGGCAACAGGATCAACAGGGGCACATACACGCCGACCCAGATGGCATCGGTCGTGACGTTGCGGTGGATTCTGTGGTGCAGCGGCTGCATCCGGCTTTCGATCGTGGCCAGTTCGGTGAGCAACTGGCCGCAACTGGCCTGCGCAAACACCAGCGGCGACAGGTACCGCCCCGGAATATCGGCGGGCTTGGTGGCGCAGCCGGCCAGCTGCGCAACGATGACCAGTGCCGCGACCCGGCGGCTGCCTGGAATACCCCTCGTCACTTCTTTTCGTCGGCGGGCGCAGCGCTGCGCTCGTCGCGACCGCGGCGCCGTTTCGGGTCCTGTCCCGGGTCCTGCCTGGCGTCTTCGGGGCGCGCGCTTTTCTGGCGGCGCGATTCCCGATCCTGCGGCGCGGCTTCAGCGGGTCCAGCCGGCGTGGCCGGTTCGGCCGGCGCAGGCTGCGGCGGCTCGCGGCGTGCGGGCTGCTCGCGGCGTGCGGGTTGTGACTGCCCAGGCTCCTTGTCCCCTGCTGCCGGCGGCGCATCGGATCGGGAAGGCTGGCGATCGCGCACCGGCCTTTCACGGCGCTGCGGTTGCGGTTGCGATTGCGGAGCGGACTGTTCCTGGGTTTGCGGCTGTGGCGCTGCTGCTGCCGGCTGATCCGCCTTGCGCCCGGGGCGGCGATCCTCGCGCTCGCGGTCGGGCTTGGCATCGCGGTCGGTGAAGGCTCCCGGCCGCGGTGTCGCCGCGACCGCGGGACTGCCGTTGTTGACCGACGCCCGCAGTTCACGATGGCCGCGCGCGCCCTGCTCGTGCTGCACCTGTTCCGCCGTGGGCTTCACGAATCGTTCGCGCTCGCCGTCGCGATCACGCTCGGTCGGGCGCGCGTCGGTGCCGCCGGTCCCGCCGTTGTAGCTCGGGCCCGGCGCCCGGGGCTGGTGATGCTGGGCCACCGGTTCGTTGTAGGTGTTGTGGATGTTGGTGACGCTCACGTTGTTGATGGTGGTGTTGTAGTAGAAGTGGTCGTGGTCCCAGCGGCCACCGTAGTACCCCGAGCCGTAGTAGCCGTAGCCGTAGTCCACGCCGCCATAAAAGCCCACGGACGTGCCCCAGTAACCCTGGCGCCAGTAATAAAGGCCACTGCCCCAGGCCCAGTAGCCCGGCGTCCACAGGTAACCGATCCGCGGTGCCAGCACCCACGTGCCGGGCACCCAGAAATAGCCGTCCTCGTCATAGGCCCAGTAACCGGGCATCCAGAGGAAGCCGTCCGCCGGCGGCGCCGGCTGCACATAGAACGGCAGCGGGGGCGGCGCGATGTTGATCGAGACGTAGACCGAGGCGGAGACCGCCTGGGGCAGGGCGCCGATGGCGAGGCACAGCGCGAGGCCTTTGAGGAGCTTGTTCATGCTCGACGATAGGCGCGGGGAGCCGGCGACGTCGGTGCGCCAGCGCACCGAGCAGCCGAGGCCCGGAACTCGTCCGGGGCACGCGGATCCGGGGTTTCAGGGTCTACACTGGGATATGAACATGAAAACCTGCGCGCGTCTCGCACCGCTGCTGATGCTGCTCGCCAGCGCCGCCACCCACGCCGACGACAAGGCGAGGCACACGTTTCCGTCGTGCCGTGACTGCGGCATCGTCCGCTCGATCCTGCCGGTGCATGGACCCACCCGGGTGCCGGGCGGCGCAACGCCAGGCGGGGTGCTCGGCGGCCGCAGCGGTGGCCGCATGGCCGGCGGTGCCGGCGGCGAGCCGACCTACAGCGTCATCGTGCAGATGGACAGCGGCGGCACCCGCACCGTCACCGTTCGCGAGCTGAACGGCCTCGGCCTCAGCGACAAGGTCCGCGTCGTGGGCCTGAACCTCGAGCGCATCGAGAACTAAGAGCGGTTTTTTCAGCTCACGCTGCCCGCGCCTGAAACCTGCGCCACGGCGGGTTTCTTGTTTATAGTGCCGCCCGCAACTCAGAGAGGGCAGGAATCACGTGAAAGCGCTGGTCAAGAACAAGGCGGAGCCGGGACTCTGGATCGCGGACGTGCCGGTGCCGGAAGCCGGCATCAACGACGTGCAGATCAAGGTCCTGAAGACCGGCATCTGCGGCACCGACCTGCATATATATGAGTGGGACGACTGGGCCAAGGCCACGATTCCCGTGCCGCTGGTCATCGGCCACGAGTTCGTGGGCGAGGTGACCCAGGTCGGCGCCAACGTCAACGACTTCCGCATCGGCGAGATCGTCAGCGGCGAAGGCCACGTGGTCTGCGGCCGCTGCCGCAACTGCATGGCCGGCCGCCGCCACCTGTGCAAGGACACCAGCGGCGTGGGCGTGAACCGCGCCGGCGCGTTCGCCGAGTACATCGTGCTGCCGATGACGAACCTCTGGCGGCATGACCCGAAGATCGACCTGGACCTGGCGGCCATCTTCGATCCGTTCGGCAACGCCGTGCACACGGCGCTGCAGTTCCCGGTGCTGGGCGAGGACGTGCTCGTCACCGGCGCGGGCCCGATCGGCATCATGGCCGCCGCGGTGGCGCGCCACGCCGGCGCGCGCTATGTCGTGATCACCGATGTCAACGAGAGCCGCCTGGAGCTCGCCCGCAAGATGGGCGTGACGCGCGCGGTGAACCCGAAGACGCAGAGCCTGGCCGACGTGCAGAAGGAGCTCGGCATGCACGAGGGCTTCGACGTGGGCCTGGAGATGTCCGGCAACCCGCAGGCCTTCCGCGACATGATCGCCGCCATGTGCCACGGCGCGAAGATCGCGATGCTCGGCCTGCCGGCGCAGGAGATGGCCATCGACTGGAAGAAGGTCATCTTCAAGATGCTCACGATCAAGGGCATCTACGGCCGCGAGATGTACGAAACCTGGTACCAGATGAGCGTGCTGATCGAGGCGGGCCTGGACCTCGCGCCGGTGATCACTCACCGTTATCCGTGGAACGAGTTCGAGAAGGGCTTTGCCGCGATGAAGTCCGGCAATTCCGGCAAGGTCGTGCTGACCTGGGCATGAACGCCGCGCGCGACCAGTACGAAGCCTTGCTCGCCGAGATCCGCCAGGCCGGGCTCTACAAGAACGAGCGAGTGCTGGGCGGCCCGCAGCAGGCGCGCGTCAGCGTTGCCGGCCGCCAGGTGCTGAACCTCTGCGCCAACAACTACCTCGGGTTGTCCGATCACCCGGCCGTGATCAAGGCCGCGCACGAGGCGCTGGACCGCTGGGGCTACGGCCTGTCGTCGGTGCGCTTCATCTGCGGCACGCAGGAAGTGCACAAGGAGCTGGAGCGGCGCCTCAGCGCCTTCCTCGGCACCGAGGACACGATCCTGTACGGCTCCTGTTTCGACGCCAACGGCGGCCTGTTCGAAACCCTGCTCGGCGAGGAAGACGCGATCGTCTCCGACGAGCTGAACCACGCGAGCATCATCGACGGCATCCGGCTGTGCAAGGCGCAGCGCGCGCGCTACCGGAACAGCGACATGGCGCAGCTCGACGCGGAGCTCGCAAAATTCGCGGGCGCGCGCCGCAGGATGGTCGCGACCGACGGCGTGTTCTCGATGGACGGCTATATCGCGAAGTTGCCCGAGATCTGCGCGCTGGCCGAAAAGCACGGCGCGATGCTGATGGTGGACGACTCGCACGCGGTCGGCTTCGTTGGCGCCAATGGCCGCGGCACGCATGAGCATCACGGTGTGATGGGGCGGGTGGACCTGATCACCGGCACCCTGGGCAAGGCGCTCGGCGGCGCCAGCGGCGGCTACACCAGCGGCCGGCGCGAGCTGATCGAAGTGCTGCGCCAGCGCTCGCGGCCTTACCTGTTCTCCAACTCGCTGGCGCCGGTCATCGCGACGGTGTCGATCGCCGTGCTGGACTTGCTGGAAACGCAAGGCGCGTTGCGCGAGCAGCTGCGCACCAACACGAAGTTCTTCCGCGAGCAGATGACCGCGCTGGGCTTCGACATCCTGCCGGGCGAGCACCCAATCGCGCCGGTGATGCTGGGCGATGCGGCGCTCGCCACGCGCATGGCCGACGCGCTGCTGGCGCGCGGCGTCTACGTGATCGGCTTTTCTTTCCCGGTCGTGCCGATGGGCCAGGCCCGCATCCGCGTGCAGATGTCGGCCGCACACACGCGCGCGGACCTCGAGTTCGCGGTGGCGCAGTTCGCCGCGGTGGGCGCCGAGCTCGGGCTCATCCCGAAGCGCTAGCGAAAATGGGGTCAGACCCCATTTTGTCCTCAGTGCGTTTCGGTGCCCGGATGGCACTGGTCCGGCGCGGGGGCGGCGCAGGCGCCCTCCTCGAGCTGCACGGTGGCGTGCTCGACGCCGAATTCCTCGTGCAGCACGTGCAACAGCGCCGACAGCGCCTGCTGGCGCTCCGCGCCCTCGACCAGCTGCGCGTGCAGCGTGACCATCGGCGCCTCGCCGGTCAGCGACCAGGCGTGCAGGTGGTGGATGCCGCAGACGCCCGGCACCGCGAGCAGCGCTTGCTGCAGCTTCGCGGGATCCAGGCCCGGCGGTGTGCCTTCCAGCAGCACGTGGGCGGATTCGCGCGTGATGGCCCAGCCGGATTTCAGGATCAGTGCGGCCACCGCGATGGACAGCAGCGGATCGGCCGGCAACCAGCCGGTGGCGAGGATCACGCCAGCGGCGCCGATCGCGGCCACCGAACCCAGCAGGTCGCCGAGGATATGCGCGCGCGCGCCGCGCTCGTTCAGCGAGCTGGCGCCCGAGAGCAGCAGGAACGCGGCGAGGTTTGCCACGCCGCCGATCGCCGCGATCGCGAGCATCAGGTTCCCGTTCACGGCCGGCGGCGCCATCAGGCGCTGCACGGCCTCGACCGCAATCCAGGCCGTCAGCGCCAGCAGCGTGATGCCGTTGGTGTAGGCCGCGAGCGTCTGGTAACGGCGGCTGCCGTAGCTGTGCTCGGCGCTCGCCGGCCGCCGGCTGATGCGAATCGCGAGGATCGCCAGGCCCAGCGAGGCGCAGTCCGCAAGCATGTGGGCGGCTTCGGCCAACAGTGCGATTGAGTTGGCGCGCCAGCCGCCGACGGCTTCGACCAGCGTGAATGCGAACAGGATCGCCAGCGCCATGCGCAGCCGCTGCTCACTGGCGTCGTGGCCGTGGCCGTGGCCATGGTCGTGGTCGTGGTCGTGGTCGTGGTCGTGGTCGTGGTCGTGGCTCATGTCTCGAATACCAGGATGGCGCCGCCGAGCAGCAGCAGCAGAGTGCCGGCGATGCGGCCTTCGTTGCGGTCCAGCCACTCGAAGTGCAGGTGCTGGATGCCGGCGAGCGTAAGCCAGGTCAGCAGCAGCATGCCCGCGAGCGTGGCGCCGGCCAGCACCAGGCACAGCACGGCGAAGCCGAGCCAGCCGAACTTCACGCCGGCCACGAACACCGGCAAAAAGCCTTCGCAGGGCGAGAAAGTGAGCGCCGCGAGAAGCGCGAGGATCACCGCGCGGTCGCTGAGGCCCTTCGGCACATCGGCGGCGTGGGAATGGCCGTGGCCGAGCCGCAGCAGGTAAAACAGGCCGAAGCCGACCAAAATCGCGCCGGCCACGTAAGGCAGCACGTTGCCGACGAAGCGCTCCGCGACGATGCCGAAGCCGGCGATCGCGATGCCGAGCGCAACGGTGAACAGCACGTGGCCGCCGCCGGCGAGCGCGGTGATGCCGAGCGTCTTGCCGTGGCTCCAGCCCTGCCGCCGGCCCGCGAGCACGAACGGCAGCCAGTGCGTGGGCAGCGCCGCGTGCAGCGCGGCGACGGTCAGGCCGGTGATGGCAATCGTGCCGAACAGGGCGTCATTGTTCATCGGACGATCAGAGCATTTCCACCGCGATCGCCACGGCTTCGCCGCCGCCGATGCACAGCGAGGCGATGCCGCGCTTGCCGCCGGTCTTCTTCAGCGCGCCGAGCAGCGTCGCCGTGATGCGGGCACCCGAGGCGCCGATCGGGTGGCCCAGCGCGCAGGCGCCGCCGTGGATGTTGACCCTGGCGGGGTCGAGCGCGTGCTCCTTCATGGCCGCCATGGTCACGACCGCGAAGGCCTCGTTGATCTCCCACAGGTCCACGTCGCCGGCTTTCCAGCCGAGTTTCTCGAGGAGCGCCGCGATCGCATGCACCGGCGCCACCGTGAACTCGCCCGGCGCCCGCGCGTGGCTGGCGTGGCCCAGGATTTTCGCGATCGGCTTGATGCCACGCTTCACCGCCTCGGATTGCTTCATCAGCACGACGGCGGCGGCGCCGTCGGAAATGGAGCTCGCGTTGGCGGCGGTGACGGTGCCGTCTTTCTTGAAGACCGGTTTCAGCGTGGGGATCTTCTCGATGTTGCCCTTGAAGGGTTGCTCATCGCGGCCGATTTTTTCCGGCCCTGATTTCCCGGGCACTTCCACCGGCGTCAGTTCAAAGGCAAAGCTGCCCTCCTCGTTGGCTTTTTTCGCGCGCGTCAGCGAAGCGATAGCGAATTCATCCTGCTGCGCGCGGGTGAAGCCGTACTTTTCCGCGGTGCGTTCGGCGTAGACGCCCATGGCGGTGCCTTTTTCGTAGGCGTCCTCGAGCCCGTCCAGCGCCATGTGATCGTACATCTGCGCATGGCCGTAGCGGTAACCGCCGCGCGCCTTGAGCAGCAGATAAGGCGCATTGGTCATGGATTCCATGCCGCCGGCGACCATCACGCGATTTGTTCCGGCT
>JAYUGN010000276.1:0-3549 GCA_043767605.1 Gammaproteobacteria bacterium | reverse complement strand
CCGGGGCCTACAACAAGGTCATCTCCTCGGTGGACCAGAAATCCTGCACGCTGCTGAAGAGCGAGTTCGTCGGCAAGTCCGGCAAGGCGCGCAAGGTGCTGGAGGCCGATGTCTCCACGCTGCTGCAGGCCGACAAGTACTGGACGGTCCTCGGCTACACGATGTCCGACCTGGAGAAGGGCACGCACACCACGCTGAACCTGACGGACCTGTCCTTCGACGAGAGCATGGCGGAGAAGATGTTCGATCCGCGCAGGTTCGCGGAGCCGCCGGGCTCCAGATAGTCATTGCGCCGGGGGGGACGCACCCCTAGAATGCGCGGCCCCAAGCAGGTCCATTCCCGGGTAGCTCAGTCGGTAGAGCAAGTGACTGTTAATCACTGGGTCGTTGGTTCGAGTCCAACCTCGGGAGCCACTTAGAAAAGCGAAAAGGGACGGCCTTGGGCCGTCCCTTTTCGCTTTTAAGGGTCCAGGTTGGCCTCTCACCAACGACCCTCCGGGTCGTGGTTGCCAGGCCGCGGGTACGCGGCCTGGCCCTCGCTGCGCTCGGGCTCCGCTTCGCTCCGCGCGAATTCGTCGAGTCCAACCTCGGGAGCCATCATTTGGATTCCTGCCGCTGCAGGTAATATGCCTGCCACAGGCCGTGCCCCACGGCACGGTGAAGGGAACCCATGTCCGACACCAGCCACACCCCGAATCCCGAGGCGCTCGCGCTCTACCAGCAGGCGCGCGAGCTGCGGGCCACAGGAAAATCGCGTCACCACCCGGACATCATCCGGCTGTGCCGCCGTGCCGTCGAAATCGACCCGCGCTACGCGAACCCCTGGGCGCTCCTGGGCGTGTGCCAGACCCTGATGGGCTTCGACAGCGCGCAGGGCGAGGATGGCTCCGAGGCGACGGAAAAAGCCCTCGCGCTCGATCCGGACCTCGGCGAGGCCCACGCCGTAAAAGGCCGCGTCCTGATCGGCGCCGGCCGGCCCGCCGAGGCGAAAGCCGAAATCGAGCGCGCGCTGCAGCTCAGTCCTGATTCGTACGATGTCAACGCGGCGGCCGCGCGCTATTTCATTGCGATCAAGAAATACGGCGACGCTATCCGCCACCTGACCCGCTGCGAGGGGCTCATGGAAGCGGATGTGTGGGCCGTGGGCATGGCGCTGCAGTGCCACGAAGCCCGCAACGATCGGCCCGGCGCGCGGCTCGCGGCAGAGCATGCGATGGCGCGGATCGATAAAGTTCTTGCCGCCGACCCCGGGCACGCCGACGCACTAGGCTTCGGCGTCACCGCGCTGATCCGGCTCGGTCGCGGGGCCAAGGCTCTGGAGTGGGCCGAGCGCGCCTTGCAGCTCAGCCCGGACAATCGCAACCTTCAATACAACATGGCCTGCGCCATGGTGCAGCTCGGAAAATTCGACCGCGCGGTTGAATTGCTGGAGCCAGTGTCCGAAGTTGCCGGCCGCCAGGGCATCGAGTGGCTGAAGGTCGACACCGACCTCGATCCGATCCGCAAGGGACCCCGCTTCAAGGCCATGCTGGAGCGGGCGGAAGCGCGCCTGGCGACTCTGTCACCGCCCTGATCGCGGCCAATTCCTTGCGCTGGAGCCCGCGGCTGGCCGGATTCATCCTCGCGGTCGCCGTCGTCAACGCGGTCCTCTATCACTGGCCGCTTTACGCGTTTGTAATCGCCAACGTCGACCGTTCTTCGTTCGGCGGCTTGCTGACGCTGGTCACCGTGTTCTTCCTGGTGACTTTCGTCACGGCCCTGCTGCTCTCCCTGCTGTCCCTGATCTCGCTGCGCCTGGTCAAGGTCACCTGCATGGTGGCCGCGCCGTGCAGCGCGCTCGCGATTTATTTTGTGCAGGCCTACGGCGTGGTGCTGGACAAATCCATGATGGGGAATTTGTTCAACACCGATGTGGCAGAGGCTGGCAGCCTGTTCCATCCCAGGCTGCTGCTGTACCTGCTGCTGCTCGGCGCCTTGCCGTGCTGGCTGCTGTCCCGGGTGCAGATTCAGCACAACCGCCGGCTTCAGCGAGCGGGATTCGCGCTGGTCATCCTGGTGGTCGGCGTGGGCTGGGCCTATGCGACTTCGAAAACCTGGCCGTGGATCGACCAGAACTCCAAGCGGCTCGGCGGGATGACGATGCCGTGGTCCTACGTCATCAACGCCCCGCGATATCTCGTGGGTCGCCTGGCGCCCCGCGAGCAGGCCTTGCTGCCCCCGGCCACTTTTGTCGCCAACGACAAGACCATCGTGTTCCTGGTCATCGGGGAAGCGGCGCGGGCGCAGGACTTCTCGCTATACGGCTATGCGCGCCTCACCAATCCCAGGCTGGCCGAGGACGGCGTGGTCGCCTTGGCGCACACGCGCGCCTGCTCGACCTACACGACCGCGTCGGTGCTGTGCATCCTGTCCCACCTCGAGGGCGGGCGGCAGGCGGGCTGGGAGCCGCTGCCGAGCTACTTGCAGCGGCAAGGCCTCGACGTGATCTGGCGGACCACCAACTGGGGCGAGCCTCCGCTCAAGGTGCAAACCCTGGAGCGCGGGGACGACCTGCGGAAAGGTTGCGAGGGGGAAGGCTGCGACCATGACGAAGTGCTGCTGCGCGGGCTCGCCGCGCGCATCCGCTCGTCCGCCAGGGACAAGATCTTCGTCGTGCTTCACGCCAACGGCAGCCATGGGCCCTCGTACTACAGCAAGTACCCGCCGGCGTTCGAGGTCTTCAAGCCGGTCTGCAAGTCGGTGGAACTGCACCAGTGCACGAGCGAAACGCTGGTGAACGCCTATGACAACACGATCCTGTACAACGACGAGGTGCTGCACCGGGCGATCGGCGTGCTGAAGGAATTTCCGCAGGCGGCGACGATGCTGATGTACATTTCCGACCACGGCGAGTCGCTGGGCGAGTACGGCCTGTACCTGCACGGCACTCCCTATTCGATCGCCCCCGACGTGCAGAAGGACGTGCCGTTCCTGGTCTGGATGTCCGAGGCGTTCAAGAAGAAGAAAACCATCGCGATGAGCCAGCGGGCGCCGGAGGCGAACCACTCGCAGGCGAATGTGTTCCACAGCGTGATGGGAGCCTTCGACATGCGCAGCGAGGTCTACCAGCCACAGCTCGACCTGTTCAGCGGCGATGCCAAGTAAAGTGGAGCCCATGCGCAGCGTGTGGAAGCAGGCCTACCTCGAAGTCCGCCGGCCCCGGCGCTTCATCGCCGCGTGCCTCCTCGGCGTCATGCTTTGCCCGTTCTACCCCACGGACTACGGCAGCTACCCGCCGGCTGACACGAGCCAGGGCGTCTACGCCCTGGACCACTATGTGCGGTTCGTGAATACCGCGGCGCAGGCGCTGCTTCCCGTCGTGTTCGCCGACAAGATCGGCATGGTGCAACTCGTGTACGTCGCCGTGTCCACCACCCTGGCGACTCACGGCTTCAAGCGTGTGGTGGACCGCTGGCAGATCTGGGATACGCGCGTCGGCCAGAGGCCCAGCGGGCCCAACAGCCGTTTCAACATGCCGTCAGGACACTCGTCGATGGCCTCGAGCGCCGC
>JAYUGN010000275.1:0-3551 GCA_043767605.1 Gammaproteobacteria bacterium | reverse complement strand
ATCTCGGCACGCGCGCGCTCAACGTCAAGCTTGGACGCCAGGTGCTGAACTGGGGCGAATCCACCTTCGTGCAGCACGGCCTCAATGCCTTGCTCGCCGCGGACGTGAACCGCCTGCGCATGCCGGGCTTCGAGATCGAGGAAGTGCAGAAGCCGGTCGGCATGGCGGTGCTGTCGCTCGATGTGGTCCAGAACGTCACGGTCGAGGGCTTCTACCAGTACGAGTGGCAGCCGACGACCATCGACGCCACCGGCACGCTCCTATCCACCAATGACGTCGCGGGCATCGGCGCCACACACGCCAACCTCGGCTTTGGCCGCGCGTACCAGAACCAGCCCGCCTCCAGCAACGGCAACCCGGCGACCTGGTGCCTGCCGCCGCCGTCCGTTCCCGGATTCACGGGCTCGCCCTGCATCCCGTTCGGCAGCACCGTGCCGCGCGCGCCGGACAAGGACGCCAGCGACGGCGACCAGTTCGGGGGCAAGCTCGGCCTGTACGTGCCGTTCCTGAACGACATGGACCTGTCGCTGTACGGCGCGAAGTACAACAGCCGCCTGCCGATGCTGTCGGGCACCTCGCGCAACGGCCCGACCGACCCGGCCAGCGACGCGAACTACTTCGTCGAGTACCCCGAAAACATCAAGCTCTACGGCCTGTCGTTCAACACGACGATCGCTTTCCTCGATGTCGCGGTGCAGGGCGAGTACAGCTACAAGGACGACCAGCCGCTGCAGCTCGACGACGTGGAGCTGCTGCTCGCCGGCCTCGGCGCCGCCGGGCAGATCAGCCCGCTGCCGGGCGCCACGCTCGGGCACCAGTACCTGCGCGGCTGGCGCCGCAAGGACGTGCAGCAGGCCGACTTCGGTTTCACCAAGATCATCAGCCCGCACCTGGGCTTCGACCAGATGGCAATCCTGTTCGAGGTCGCCGGCATGCACGTCAACGGCATGGAGGCCCCCGAGGTGCTTGCGTATGACGCGCCGATGACGAGCACGCTGAACGCCGGCACCGCGGCGCTGAACCCGGCCACCGCCTTCGGCCTGCCCGTCACGCCGTACAGCAACTACGCCACACCCAATTCCTGGGGCTACAAGGTCGTGGTGCGCGAGACCTACAACAATGTCTTCGGCGTGCTCACCGTCGAGCCGACGCTGCTGTTCCAGCACGACGTCAAGGGCATCTCGCCGACACCGATCAGCAACTTCCTCGAGAACCGCAAGCAGCTCAACGCCATCATCGGCGTGAATTACCTGCAGGCCTGGAACCTCGACCTCGGCTACTCGATGTATTTCGGCGGCGGCACACAAAACCTGCTGACCGACCGCGACTACGTCGACCTTGCCCTGAAGTATTCGTTCTGACCGGCGCCCGGACTACCTGGAGAATGCGCATGATTCGCTCGACCCTCACGGCCGCGCTGGCCACCCTGCTGCTGTGCGGCACCGCCCTTGCCAAGGTTTCGCCTGAAGAGGCGGCGCGCCTGAAGACCGACCTGACCCCGACCGGCGCCGAACGCGCCGGCAACAAGGACGGCTCGATCCCGGCCTGGACCGGCGGCCTGTCGAAGCCGCCCGCGTGCTTCGCGCCGGGACATCGCTATTGCGATCCGTTCCCCGACGACAAGGTGCTGTTCACCATCACCGGCGCGAACGCCGACAAGTACAAGGACCAGTTGTCGGTGGGCCAGCTGGCGATGCTGCGCAAGTATTCCGACTACAAGATGAACGTGTACCAAACCCGCCGTACGCTGGCCTGGCCCGAGTACGCCTACGAGGCCACCTACAAGAACGCGCTGAACGCGGACCTGGGCGGCAACGGCGACGCCCTGATGGGCGCGGCGATCGGCACGCCGTTCCCGATCCCCAAGAGCGGCCACGAGCCGATCTGGAACCACAAGCTGCGCTTCCGCGGCATCGGCGGCCGGCGCTACAACAACCAGTTCGCGGTGAACACCGCCGGCAACTACAGCCAGGTCACGCTGCGCGAGGACTTCCAGCTGCGGTATGCGCGCAAGACCGCGACGCCGGACAACCTCAACAACATCTCGATCTATTTCCTGCAGGTGGTCACCACGCCGCCGCGCCTGTCCGGCACGGTACTGCTGGTGCACGAGACCATCGACCAGGTCACCGAGCCGCGTCTGGCCTGGCAGTACAACCCGGGCCAGCGCCGCCTGCGCCGCGCGCCGAACGTCGGTTACGACAACCCTGGCACCGCGTCCGACGGCCTGCGCACCAACGACCAGACCGATTCGTTCAACGGCGCGATGGACCGCTACACCTGGAAGATCGTCGGCAAGAAGGAGATGTACATCCCGTACAACTCCTACAAGCTGTCGAGCGATGCGTACAAGTATTCCGACATCGTGCACAAGAACTTCCTGAACCAGGACCTGCCGCGCTACGAGAAGCACCGCGTGTGGGTGGTCGATTCCGAGCTCAAGCCCGGCACCAGCCACATCTACAAGCGGCGCACGTTCTACCTCGAAGAGGATTCCTGGGCGATCGCCGCAGTGGACGTCTATGACAACCGCGACCAGTTGTGGCGTTGGCAGGAAGCGCATCCGCTGATGCTGTACGACAAGCCCTACTCGGGCGTCACGGCGGAGACGGTCTACGACCTGCTGAACAACCGCTACCTGGTGCAGGCGCTCAGCAACGAGGACCAGGAGTTCGTCGAGCAGGAATTCCCGGCTAATTTCTTCGACCCGGCGAACGTGTCGAAGCAGGCGATCCGCTAGCGGTTTTCCTGCGCCGGGGCCTGTGTGCCCCGGGACGCTTCCGGCCGCAGGATGAAGAGGTCGAGCACGCCGAGCAGGCGCGCGAAGACCTCGCGGGGCGGGTACACGAAGCCGTGGCCCGTCACGCCCTGGATCGGCGCCATGTAGCCCACCGCCGACATGCCCTGCTTGCGCGCGAGGAACAGCGCGCGGTAGGCGTGGTAACGCTGGGTGATGATCGTCATGCGCGTGAGGTCGAACACCACCTGCGCGCGCTCGATGGATTCAAAGGTGCTGTCGCCGGCGTAGTCGAGCGTCATGTCGTCGGGCGGAACCCCAAGCTCGATCAGCGCCTCGCGCATCTTGCGCGGCTCGTTGTAGTGCGAGTCCGGGTTGGCGCCCGACAGGATCAGGTGCTTGACCTTGCCCAGCTTCATCAGCTCAGCTGCCGCCTGCATGCGGCCGTAGAACTGGGGGTTGGCGCTGCCATCGCTGGAGAACGGGCTGCAACCCAGCACCAGCCCGACTTCGTTCTCCGGCATCAGCGCGGAATCGTCGAACAGGTACGAGGCCGTGCTGTTGATCACCCAGCGGTTGGCGCCGAGCACCACCAGCGCGAACAGCAGCACCGACCAGAGGAAGCCCCGGCGCAGGCGGCGCTTCAGGCGCGGATTCAATGCAGCAGGCCCCAGATCATCCAGCCCATCAGCGCGACTTGCAGCAGGAACAGGTTGGCGCGCACGAACACCTGCGCGGGGCCGGTGCCGGAGAGATGCACGAGCGACTGGGCGATGCGCAGGTACAGCACGTACGCGGCCAGCGTATCGACCAC
>JAYUGN010000274.1:0-10038 GCA_043767605.1 Gammaproteobacteria bacterium | reverse complement strand
TGACCACGGAGGTGTCCAGCAGGCCTCGGCTCGGCCCTGTCACGCGACGGACTGGTCTACGACCGAATCAAGATCCTTGCGGAAACGCTTGGCATCCACGCGCGGCGCGCGGGAGGCGGCCTCGGCCAGGGTGGCGCGCGGCACGAACCGCCGCGGTTCGATCGGGCGCAATTCGGCGACCGGCACGCCGTTGCGGGTGACCACGATCCGGTGCCCGGCCTGCACCTCCCGCAGCACTTCGGCGGAGTCGTTGCGCAGTTCGCGCTGGGTGATCTGTCGCTTCATGAAATGAATTGTAGCAGTTGTAGCACCTTGTAGCAAAGCCGTCGCCCAATAAAAAAGCCGCGGGGTTAGCCGCGGCTTTCTGTGCTGCTTGATCCCGCCTTACTGAATCGGCGTGATCCGCGTGGCCTGCATTCCCTTGGGACCGCGAGTGGGGATGAACTCCACCTTCTGGCCTTCAGCGAGGGACTTGAAGCCTTCGCCGCCCTGGATTTCCTTGAAGTGAGCGAAGAGATCTTCGCCGCCATTGGCGGGCGTGATGAAGCCGAAGCCCTTGGCGTCGTTGAACCACTTCACGGTACCGGTTTGTTTCTCAGACATTGTTGTGACATTCCTTGCTATGCCCCGGCGATCGATCGCTACCGCCGGACTTGACGGGGGCGACTGCAGAAGCGGGCGGAGCATATCAGGTACTGGCCGGGCCCGGACCCGTGGACCCGGCCGCCGCCTGCACCGGTACCGGCACCGGCACCGGGGTTTTCTTCATCTCCATGCTTTCATTTAGATTAAGCGGGATGCTCCAGGCCTCCAGCGGCACGGCCGCGGCGGCCATGGCCTTGACGATGCGCTGCAACAGGCCCCGGCTGCCCTTGGTGGCGAGCCCCGAGCCCTCGCGGGCCAGCAGGGTTTCGAAGCGATCCACGAAGGCGTTGCGGTCCTTCACCGCATTGCCACACGAGACACGCGCACGGGCCCAGTTCTGATGCGCCATCAGCTCCATCGGCGTGGTGATGAACGCCCCGCTGTGCATGTAGACGATGGAGAATTCGCCGTAGCGGGCGACGCGCCCGCCGGTGGCGAAGACGGAATTGAGGACGGTGGTGGCCATGTGCGCTCCGGAACCTTGCAGTTCGGAAGCGCGCACCCAGACTGCAACCTGGGGCGTGAGGGGACACGAGGGCGTGTCCAGATGGGGGCAGTGTGCGCTCATTGGCGCGGAGCCACAGGCTTGGCCTCGACCGTTTCAGACCACCGGGTAGGAAATCCCGCCCCACTCCAGCTCGGGGTGATCGAGCATGAGCTCGAGGATGACCGGCAACAGCGAGTGCAGCAGCTCGGCGCCGTCCTTCACCTGCGCCCGGTTCACCTTGCCGTTCCAGGTTGCGCCGCCATGCACGAGCTGGTTTCGCAGCACATAGAGCCGGTCGAACACCACGCCCAGCACCGTGACCGTGTCGGTGCCCGTCACGGCCTTCATCGCCGCCGCGCGGTCGTCGTCGAACTTGCGCTTCCATCGCTCCGAAGCGTCGTGGTCGCGCAGCGCGCGCCAGAACGGCTCGAACACAAACTTGTTGTCGATGAGCAGGCGCACCGAGCCGGTGAATTTCTTGAACAGCAGGCCGTGCAGGACCTTGTCCGCGTCCACGGCCAGCAGCTTCTGCAGGAAGCCCCTCAGCAGCTCGCGTTCCTCGTGCTCGAAACCGAACTCCTGCGCGTAGGCGGCGTTGAAGCCGATCCACAGAAAGATGAAGCGGGCATCGTGGTCACCGGCCTCGGCTTCGGCGCGCTTGAGCCAGCTGATCGCGCGGTGGATGCGCACGCGCGTCGGGTCCGGCATTTTCTCGCCGGCGGACTTGAGGCGCGCCTTCAGTGCCGCGGCATCGGTAGCCATTGGCGGCCTTACTTCGGCGCCGCCTTCAGCAGGCCCTTGGGCACCACGATGCCCTAACACCACGCCGCGCCCCCGGCATTCCCTGGAGCCAATCTCCCATACGATGTCGTTCCCATGGCTGAAGCTCCCTCGTCAGGCTTCCTGACGCTGCTCAACGAGTCGCTCTCGTTCGCGCCGGAGCGCAGCGACCTGTGGATGACGCGCTTCGACATCCTGCGCTCGCTGGGCTACAAGAAGGAATTCACGCAGTCAGTCGTGGAGGCGGCGACCCACGCCCGCATCCGCCGCGAACTCGACTGGCCGGCGGTGCGGCGCATGTGGGCGCAGATCGCGCCGGACGAGCGCTTCCCGGCCGACGCCGAGGAAGTGCTGCGCCGGCCCGGCGCCGCACCGGTCCCGTCAGGGCCCGAGGCGCTGCTACCGGACCTGGTGTTGCGCGCGCCCAGGCTCGCGGAGGGGCGGCGCGAGCGCGTGCTGCGCTTCAACGACGTCGCGATGCAGATCGCCGGCCCGCAACTCGCGGCGCTCACGCGGGCCTGGGTCGGGCTGTCGCTGCGGCAGGGTTTTCTCGATGACTACGTGCGCACCACCCGCTCGCTGCTGCAGCGCCCCACGCCACTGGAGTTTTCCGCCAGCCTGTCGCAGGCCGCCGGCGAGGGCCGGCGCATCTACCTCAAGCGCGAAGATCGTCGCGGCCTGCCCGCCGAGGCCGAGCAGGCCGCGGCCCAGTGCTGGGTCGCCTCGCAGCTCGGCAAGACGGGTGTGATCACCGCCAATGACGTGGACCTGCACGCGCTCGAGGTCGCCACCGCCGCGCCGTTCTTCAAGCTCAAGTGCACGATCGTCGTGCGCCCGGCTGATTTCGATACCAAGGCCAGCCTGATCGAGGACCTCGAGTCGCTCGGCGCGGCAGTGGTGGCGATGCCGGACACGGGCTTGCTGAGCACGGATCCGCGCGAAGGCGCGGTGCGCGCCTGGCTGCGCAAGCTCGACACCACGCACCTCGCGCTGAGCCTGGGCATGGCGCCCGCACCGTACACGGCGATGGCGAACGCCTTCCAGTCCGCCGTCGGCCGGGAGGCCGCCTCGCAGTACGACGAGATGGCGAGCTTGCTCAAGCGTCCGCGCACGCTGGTGGCCGCTGTCGGCAGCGAGGCTGACGCGATCGGCTTTGCCCTGCCCTTCCTCGGCCGCAAGGACCTCCGCATCGCGTTTGCCGAGCCGGAACCGGGCGGCATCCAGTCATGGAAAGCGAGCGGCCGGCTGGCCGCCTACCACGGCCAGATCCGCGAGCACTCGTGGCTGCGCGGCGTGGGCCGCATCCAGCACGTGCCGGTGGCAGACCGCGATGCGGAAAACCACCGCGCGCGCCTCGCCCGCGATGGCATCAACGTGGGCCTGGAAGATGCGCGCGCCGTGGCGCTGGCGCTGCTCCTGTCCCAGGGCGACCCGACGCCGCGGGATTTCATGGTGCTGCTGGGCTAAAAGCGGCTTTACGCCGGCAGCATCCCGGCGATGAAGGCTTCGCACTCCGGCTTGTCCATGTAGCGCGGCACCGCGTAGAACCAGTGCGCCTCGGAGAGCGCCTTGTCGGTGATCGCGGGGATGTCCTCGCGCTTGAGCTTGTCAACCTTCACCGGGATGCCGTAGTCGGCGTTCATTGCGCGGACCTTGGCGATGAAGGCGTCGGCGAGCTGCGCCTCGCTCTCCCCGCCTTGCTTGAGGCCGCTCACTTCCGCGAGCCTGGCGAGGCGCTCCGTGCAATCGTTCTTCGAGAAATCCAGCACGCGCGGCAGGATGATCGCGTTCGCAAGGCCGTGCGGCACGTGGTAATACGCGCCGAAATTGTGGGCGATCGCGTGCACGTAGCCCACGCCCGCAGTCGTGAACGCCACGCCCGCCTTGAACGAGGCCAGCGCCATGTTCTGGCGCGCTTCCACGTTGCTGCCGTTCTTCACCGCGGTGGTGAGGTTCTGCATGATCAGCGCGGTGGCCTCCAGCGCCTCCTTGTCCGTCATCGGCGTGTTGTTGCGCGAGATATAGGCCTCGACCGCGTGGGTCAGCGCGTCCATGCCGGTGGCCGAGGTGATCGGGGCCGGCAAGCCGGTCATCAGCGCGCCGTCGAGCGCCGCCGCAATCGGCACCATGCGCGGCGACATGATGGCGAACTTGCGCGTGGTGGAGGGATCGCTGACGACTGCGGCGATGGTGACTTCGGAGCCGGTGCCCGCGGTCGTCGGCACGACGTACAGCGGCAGAAGCTTGAAGGCCACCCGCATCAGGCCGGCCATGTGCACGATCTTGTACGGGTTGGTCGCGCGCGCGGCGATCACCTTGGCCGCGTCGATCGAGGAGCCGCCGCCGACCGCGAGGATCGCGGTGCAGTCGGATTTCTCGAGCATGGCGAGGCCGGTCTCGATCTGCTCGATCGTCGGGTTGGGCAGCACGCCGTCATAGACGGTGTAGCTCACCCCCAGGGCCGTGAGCTTTTCCTGCATGGGCTTGAGCAGGCCGAGCTTCACCAGCATGCCGTCGGTCACGATCAGCAGGCTCTTCACGCCCTGCGCCGCGATGTGCTCGCACAACGTGAGCGAGGAGCCCGGGCCGCTGAACAGCTCCGGCGTGCGGAACGTGAGCACCTTGGTGCTCCACTTCAGGACGAACTGGACAAACTTGAAGAACCAGACTTTCAGCTGGAACGGAATCATGCGCGGCCCCTCCCCGGGTGAGCGCAGATTCTACGCTGGCAACGTGAAATAGAACGTGGCGCCTTCGCCCGCTTCCGATTCCACCCAGATGCGGCCGCCGTGACCCTGCACGATCTTGCGGCAGATGGTCAGGCCGATGCCGCTGCCCTCGTAGGACTCGATCGAGTTCAGGCGCTGGAACAGCTGGAAGATCTTGGCCTGGTGCTCGGGCCGGATGCCGATGCCGTGGTCGCGTACCGAAAACTTCCAGCCGCCGCCGCTGTCGCGCATCGCGCCCACGTGCACGCGCGGGTTCGGCCCCGGCTGGAACTTGATGGCATTGCCGATCAGGTTCTGCAGGAGCTGGTGCAGCTCGAGCGGCGCGACCAGCACGGTCGGCAGCGGATCGTGCGTGAGGGTCACGTTGCGCTCGGCGACCAGCGGCGCCATCTGGGCCTCGACGCTCGCCAGCACGAGCCCCACCTCGGTCGCCGCCGCCAGCCGGCCCTTGCCCACGCGCGACAGCTCGAGCAGGCCGGAAATCAGGTTCTGCAGCTGGTCGACGCTGGCGAGCGTCAGGTCGATGTACTCGCGCGACTGCGCGTCGAGCTTGTCGGCCATGCGCTTGCGCAGCAGCTGCACGAAGCCGTTGATGCCGCGCAACGGCGTCTTCAGGTCGTGCGAGGCGACGTAGGCGAATTCCTCGAGCTCGGCGTTGCTGCGCTCCAGTTCCTGCACGGTCGCGGCGAGGCTCTCGTTGCGCACCTGCAGCGTGTGCTCGGCCTTCACGCGCGCCAGCGTGTTGGCCACGATCTCGCCGAAGATGCGCAGCAGGTCGCTGGATTCCTGCGACCAGCTTTTTTCGCTGCGCACCGAGTCGAAGCCCACGTAGCCGCGCACGGCATCGCCGCTGCGCATGGGGATCAAGAGGATGCTGCGGATCGCCTCGGCCTGCCATTCGTTGCGCTCGGCGATGGCCTCGGGCGGCAGGTCGGCGACGCGCGGCACGTGCACCACCTCGCCGCCCAGGATACGTTGCTCCACCCACGGGTAATCGGCCACGCGCAGGTTCTGCAGCGAGCGGATCTGCGGCTCGATGCCCGGCGCGCACCACTCGTGGCTGCAGGTCACCCTGGCAATGGCCTCGTCGTAGAGGAACACGTAGCTGCGATCCACCTGCGCGAAGCGGCCGACGTCGGCCAGCGCCCGGTTGATGCCCTCGTCAGCCTGCGCGGTCGTCAGCGCGGTGATGCCGGACGACAGGCGCGTGATCAGCGTCTCGAAGGCGAGGCGCTGCTCGAGCGCGCTGGCCGCGAGGCGGCGCTGCTCGATCATGTCGTTGAAGGCCTCGGCCAACTGGCCGAGCTCGTCGCCGGACGTCACCTCGATGCCGCCGCGCAGGTCGCCGACCGCGACGCGCGCCGTGCCGCGCTGCAGCGCGTCGATGCCGGCGCGCAACTGCGCCGCGATCCGGCGCGCCACCAGCACGCCGAGGGCGAGCAGCAGCACGAGCAGGACGGCGCCGCCGATGCGGCTCACCGAGTGGACGAAGCGCGCGCCGTCCGACAGCGTCTCGGAGAAATGCACTTCGAGCACCGCCGCGCGCTCGTTGTCCACCCGCAGCGCGGCCAGCAGGGCCTCGATGTCGGCCTCGGCCGCGCCATGCCTCACGGCTTCGTGCAGGACCTTAGCGTCCTCGAGCATCTGGTCGATGGCGGCATCCCCGGCGCGCCAGGTATCGATCGCTTCCCGGAGGTAGGAAAGCCAGCCGAAATTGCGGAACAGGAAGATCATGTCCGGGATGTCGGCGGGGTCGTTCTGGCCTTGCACGAAACCGGCGAAGGCCAGGTCGTAGTCCATGTCCGGGCGCGACATCTGCTCGCGGGCCTGGCGGTCGCCGAAGTTCACGGTCAGGCGCTTCAACGCGTCGGCGTAGTCGCCCTCGTTGCGCGAGCGCACGTAATGTTCGAGCGCCAGCGCGGCGTCCTTCTGGCCGCGTGACCACAGGCCTTCGCCGCGGACGTAGGCGCGAACGCCATTGGAGATCTTCAGCGACATCTCCATGACACCGAGCGCCGCGGCGATGACGCCGGCGAAGGCCAGCGTCACGACGGTCAGCTTGGTGCGGACCGAGCTGCGCTGGATCCAGGACAGGCGCGCGGGCGTGGGCGCGGGCCGGCTGGCGATCGTTGGCTCCATGGCGAATCAGTGTGCGCCCGCCCCTGCCGCCGTGCACAATAAAACCCGCCCATGTCCATCCTTTCCATCGCGGGTTTGACCAAAGTCTATGCCTCGGGCCACCAGGCCCTGACGCCGATCGACCTCGACATCCGCCAGGGCGAGATTTTTGCGCTGCTGGGCCCCAACGGCGCCGGCAAGACCACGCTGATCAACATCGCCTGCGGCATCGTCACGCCGACCGCCGGCAGCGTGCGCGCCGACGGCTACGACGTGGTGCGCGACTACAAGCAGTCGCGCGCCCGGATCGGCCTGGTGCCGCAGGAACTGGTGACCGAGGGCTTCGAGACGGTAATGGCGACGATCCGGTTCTCGCGCGGGCTGTTCGGCTGCGCGCCGGATGATGCGCACCTGGAGCGCGTCCTGCGCGAGCTGTCGCTGTGGGACAAGCGCAACGACAAGATCATGACGCTGTCCGGCGGCATGAAGCGGCGCGTGATGATTGCCAAGGCGCTGTCGCACGAGCCGCGCATCCTGTTCCTCGACGAGCCGACGGCCGGCGTAGACGTGGAACTGCGCCGCGACATGTGGGCGATGGTGCGGCGCCTGCGCGAATCCGGCGTGACGATCATCCTGACCACGCATTACATCGAGGAAGCCGAGGAAATGGCCGACCGCATCGGCGTGATCAGCAAGGGCCGCCTGATCGTGGTCGAGGAAAAAACCGCGCTGATGCGCAAGCTCGGCAAGAAGCAGCTCACGCTGAATCTGGCCGAGCCCATGGCCACGCTGCCGGAGGCGCTGTCGGGTTGGGCGCTGGCGTTGAAACCCGGCGGCCACGAGCTTGAGCTCACCTTCGACCAGAACGCCGACGCCGCCAGCATCCCGGCGCTGCTGCGCAAGCTCGGTGACCTGGGCATCGGCTACAAGGACCTCAACACGCGCGAGAGCTCGCTCGAGGACATCTTCGTGAGCCTCGTGTCCGATCGTCCTTCCCGCGAACGCGGGAATCCGTCTGGATCCCCGCGTTCGCGGGGATGACGGATATGAGCTTCAACCGCCACGGCGTCTGGGCCATCTACCGCTTCGAGATGAACCGCTTTTTCCGCACCGCGCTGCAGAGCGTGCTGACGCCGGTCATCACGACCTCGCTGTACTTCGTGGTGTTCGGCGCGGCCATCGGCTCGCGCATCCAGCAGGTGGACGGCATCGCCTACGGCGCCTTCATCGTGCCGGGCCTGATCATGCTGTCGCTGTTCACCGAGAGCATCTTCAACGCGAGCTTCGGCATCCACTTCCCGAAATACACCGGCACGATCTACGAACTGCTGTCCGCGCCGATCTCCTCGTTCGAAGTCGTGCTGGGCTACGTCGGCGCCGCGGCCAGCAAGTCGGTGATCCTGGGGCTCGTCATCCTCGGGACTTCGGCGTTCTTCGTGCCCCTGCACATCGAGCATCCCTTCTGGATGGCGGCGTTCCTGCTGTTGACCGCAACGACCTTCAGCCTGTTCGGCTTCATGGTCGGCATCTGGGCCACCAACTGGGAACAGATGCAGATGATCCCGATGCTGGTGGTGACGCCGCTGACTTTCCTGGGCGGCGCGTTCTACTCGATCAGCATGCTGCCGCCGGCCTGGCAGACGGTCGCGCTGTTCAACCCGGTGGTCTATCTCGTCAGCGGTTTCCGCTGGAGTTTCTTCGGCCTGGCGGACGTGGCGGTCGGGTGGAGCATCCTCGCGACCCTGGGTTTCCTGTGCACTTGCCTGGCCGGCGTCACCTGGATTTTCCGCACCGGCTACCGCCTCAAATCGTAGGCGGGGTTGGCCCTCGTAGGCTGGGCTAGCCCGCGCAGCGGGCGTAGCCCAGCGCCGTGGCGATTGCTGGGCTTCGCTGCGCTCAGCCCAGCCTACGAAGCCCAGCCCAGCCTACGAAGCTCAGGCTACGAAGCTGCGCCCATCAGGGCGCTGATGCGGCCGCGCACGTTCTGCGCGACCTCGTGCACGCCCGCGCTGATGGCGTTGGCGAAGGCCACCGCATCGGCGCTGCCGTGGCTCTTGATCACGATGCCGTTGAGGCCCAGGAAGCTCGCGCCGTTGTAGTGGCGCGGGTCGATGCGCTTGGCGAGGTTCTTCAGCGCCGGGTAGGCGGCGATCGCGGCGAGCTTGTGCAGCACGTTCGCCGAGAACTCCTCCTTGAGGAACTTGATGATCAGCTTGGCGACGCCTTCGCCGGTCTTCAGCGCGACGTTGCCGGCAAAGCCGTCGCAGACCACCACGTCCACCGGGTCGAGGAAGATCGCGTCGCCCTCGATGAAGCCGACGTAGTTCAGGCCGGCCGACTTGATCCGCTCGGCCGCGGCCTTGATAACCTCGTTGCCCTTGATCTCTTCCTCGCCGATGTTGAGCAGGCCGATGCGCGGCTTCTCGATGCCGTTGACCGCGGTCACGAGCGCCGAGCCCATCACGGCGAACTGGTAGAGCTGCTCGGCCGTGCAGTCCACGTTGGCGCCGAGGTCCAGCATGTAGGTATGGCCGTCCACGGACGGAATCGCGCTGATGATCGCGGGGCGATCGATGCCGGGCAGCATCTTCAGCACGAAGCGGGCGGTGGCCATCAGCGCGCCGGTGTTGCCGGCGGAGACGACGGCGGCGGCACGGCCTTCCTTCACGAGGTCGATGGCGACGCGCATCGACGAGTCTTTCTTGTTGCGCAGGGCCCTGGACGGCAGCTCGCCCATCTCGACCACTTCGCTGGCGTGCTGCACCGACAGGCGCGGCTCGCCGGCCATGTTGTAGTCCGCGAGGGTGGCCTTGAGCCTGACTTCGTCGCCGACGAGGATCAGCGAGAGTTCGGGATGCTGCTTGAGCGCGAGGCGCGCGGCCTTCACGGCCACGTCGTGGCCATGATCGCCGCTCATCGCATCAACCGCGAGGGTGACCATAACTAAAGGGGACGCACACCTTTACCGCTAAAGGTGTGCGTCCCCTTTATTTTCTTATTCAGCGCCGGCTTCAGGCTCGGTCGCGGGGGCTGCGGTGTCGAGGAACTTCTTGCCGCGGTAGTAGCCGTCGGCGGTCACGTGGTGACGGCGGTGCGTCTCGCCCGAGGTCGGATCAACCGACAGCGTGGGCTTCGACAGCTTCTGGTGCGCGCGGCGGTGACCGCGGTAGGCGCGCGATTTTTTTGAGTCTGAAACAGCCATTGAAAACTCCGGAAGGAGGGGTGCCGAAAAGGGGGCGTATTCTAGACCAGAGCCGCTGAAAAATGGGGTCAGACCCC